>LVVU01000227.1 GCA_006954465.1 Candidatus Methanoprimaticola hominis | reverse complement strand
AAACGCTTCAACCAGTCGTCCAACACTATTCCCGTATGCACGATATCATGGGAGTATAGAAGTACTGACTTTTGAACTTTATTTTACGACAGACCCTAATCGCGGATTGCGATGTGATAGTATTCGCCGAGGGCAGGGCGGAGCACGATACGGCGACGGTGTTTCTCCAGCCGGGGATGAGATATGTCCAGGCACAGGTGCTGGTGAGGTCCCTGGAGATGGACGAGGGGTTCCTGTCGCTGGGTCCGGATGAACGGGAGCGCATAGGCTCCCGCATACTGGATACGGTGTCCGGAAGGATACTGGAGGAGATCGTCCTGTTCGAGACGAGGGATAGATTGGGTGACGGCTACGAGGTGTGCAAGGTGCAGTTCCCCATAGGGGAGATCGACATGCTCGTCCGCGATAGGCGGAGGGGGGTGTGCTCCCTGTTCGAGGTGAAGCACAGCATCAACCGTTCGAAGCATCAGAGGAGGCATCTCGTCGATCCGGAGAAGTCGGATGCCGTCGCGAAGCATTTCGGACCGATATCGGGGAGGTTCGTGCTGTACAGGGGGGAGGATAGCATCGAGGAGGACGGCGTCCGCTACCTGAATGTGGAAAGGTATCTGAACGGACTGGGAGGCACGGAGGACGAGCTGAGGAAGGTTCTGTTCCCGGAGCGAGGTCAGGACCCCGATCTCCTCTTTCCGTGCTTTCTCGGATGTCCTTTTCCGGACCTCTTCCGTCTTCCATTCGAGCATATCAGGTCGACATACGATTCGATGCAGATCGGAAGGCTGTCGTTCAGATTGTAGCCGATGCAGATGTCGATGTCATCCAGTGCTTTCCGAATGTCCTTCCTCTTGCCGTACAGGCGTCTGCTCTTCTTCGTGACCTGTTCGGTGGAACAGGCGTCCGTTCTCCCCATCATCCCGTACCGGATGCTCCTGAGCGCCATGAGGGTGCTGTTCGGAGGGTCGTATGCGATCATGATGTCGTCATCGGCGGTGGAGAATGTGGTCCTGATCTCCAGGGGGTGGTATTCCGACACCAGGCGTTCGATGGCCGGGACGATCCTATCCAGCATGTTCCTGGCGGCGCCGACGGACGTCGGGATGGCCATGTAGTCCATGGAGAGGGCGTACAGGGTCCTGATGATCCGTTCGGACTCCTCGGAGCATACGCATGTCCCCGCGCGCTTCAGCGTTTCGCCTACGCATTGGCGTATCGTGTCTCTGCAAGCGATGTCCGAATCGGGGTGACGGACGGCGAGGATGTCGAGGTAGAGGTTCCCGGAGTATCCGTAGGATCCCTCTTCCAACCCCTCGAGGACCTTCTCGCGATACATCCTCGATCTCTCGGATAGCAGGATCCTCGAATCATCGGATCCCGCCCCTCTGTCATCTCCATTCATGCATCGGACTCTAACCTGTGGTATTTTACGGTTCGTAGTGCGGCTGACGTTTCGGCAACTATCTCTATTTGTTCATCGATGTCATGGTCATGCGGGATATCCCTCTCGGTGTTCAGGATTTCAAGAAGCTCCGTGATCTGGACCTCTATTTCGTCGACAAGAGTCAGATGGTGGCTTCTATCCTAGATAGTCCTGGAACCGAGGTTTTTCTGTTCACCCGTCCGCGGCGTTTCGGCAAGTCCCTGAACCTCTCGATGCTGGACGCGTATCTGAACGGGAGGTATTCCGGCAACCATTGGTTCGACGGTTTATCCATCGATAGGACGCGTCCCGACGATCCGGACAGGAATACCAATACCGTGGTCTGCCTGGACATGAAGGGCCTGGGTGCCGGCACATACGACGATTTCCTGAAGCAGATGAGCAGCAGGATGTCGATGCTCTACAGGGAGTTCATGTATCTGGAGGACTCCGACCGCCTGGACAGCAAGTCCCGTCAGGAGTTCATGGGAATCTACATGGAGAACGGAGATGCAGACCTCGGCGCGTCTCTATTCATGCTCCTGAGGATGCTGTATGCATATCATGGCAGGAAGGTCGTTCTGCTGATCGACGAATACGACAGCTCGGTGAACGATGCTCGCACCGAGGACGATCGTCGCAGGATCCTGGATTTCATGAAGCAGTTCCTTGGAGGTGCGCTCAAAGGAAACGAGGCGCTGAGGTTCGCAGTGGTGACAGGGGTTCTGCAGATAGCGAAGGAGAGCATATTCTCAGGACTGAACAATCTGGTAGTCAACAACGTGTTCTCCCGCGAATCGGACGAGATGTTTGGTTTCACGGCTTCCGAGGTCCAGGCGATCTGCGAGGATTACGGACATCCGGAGAAGTACCCTGAGGCCAAGGAGTGGTACGACGGATACCGTTTCGGCAATGCCGAGATCTACAATCCCTGGAGCGTGCTGAGCTATGTGAAGCTCGGATTCGTTCCGGGAACGTACTGGGCGGGGACCAGCGGCAATTCGATAGTGCCCGATCTGGTGGATCGCGCTGATCGGGAGACACGCGAGTCCCTGAGGATCCTGGCCGAGGGAGGGAGCATCAGGTGGCCGGTGGAACCGATGGTGACCTTCGCGGACCTCGGGGTGGATGGAGGCGCGATATGGTCGGTGATGGTGATGTCGGGGTACCTCCGTGCCGAGGCGGAGGAGACCGGCCATGCGATATCGATTCCCAACAAGGAGATGTTCGGGGTGTTCGCCAAGGCGGTCACGGCGCAGCTGGGCGGCAAGGCGGATTCCTACGTCCGTGCTTTCGCGGATGCGGTACTCTCCGGGGATGCCGGGAGGATGCAGCGGGAGCTGTACGGGATCATGGCGGAATCGGTCAGCGTGAGGCTCCTCAGATACGAGATCCCTTACCAGACGCTGATCCCGGGAT
>LVVU01000226.1 GCA_006954465.1 Candidatus Methanoprimaticola hominis | reverse complement strand
GGTGGAGCCGTCCTTGCCGGTCTCGGTCGTGGTCTTGGTTCCGTCGGGATCGACCTTGACATCGGGGGCGGGCGGGGTGACGGTCCCTCCGGAACCGCCGCCCGATCCTCCGGACCCGCTTCCGCCCGAGGACGGGTTGGGAACCACGCCGGAGACGGCGATCGTCTGGTCGGACGTGATGTTGCCGATAGTGTAGACTCCGCCTTCGGGCGTCAAGGTCGTGTTCCCGACCTTCACGACGGGACTGGACTGGCTGTAGGACGAGCCGAGGACGACCTTGAATCTGAAGTCGCCGCCGTACATCACCCGCGATGCGTCGTAGCCGGATTCGACGGTTATCGAGTATCCGTTGCCCTGAGGCAGGATGACCTTGAACGAGAGCATCTCCCATGTCGCTTTGAGGATCAGATCGGATTTGACGGGCGAATCGAAGTCGTATATCGAATCACCGCTGCTCCATCCGAGCAACCTGTATCCCTCTTTCGAGATGTCGTTCGGCGGTGCGACCTTGCTTCCATGGGTAATGGTTTCGGTCTTCACGGTCTCTCCGTCGTTCTTGAAGATGACCGTGTATTGGGCCAGTTTGACCCCCTCGAAGATTACGGTCACATCGGATACGATGTTCTCGATCGTGTAGATTCCACCGACGGATGTGATCGCAGCATCTCCGATCTTGACTGCGATTTCAGAGATGTCGCATCCCTCTTCAGGACTGATCGTGAATGACAGCTTCCCTGAATCCTCGATGGCGGACGGGTCTGCGTCGTTCGTAATGGATATGACGAGTCCTTCTGTGTTGGAGAACGTCACCTTGTGCGTGATCCTGACCGCCCACTTGGCTTCGATGATCAGGTCATCGGTCACTGCTGATTCGAACTGGTATTCGGTCGTTCCGACGAACCAGCCCAGGAATTCGTATCCGTCCTTCTGAGGATTATCAGGAGCTTCGACGGTCTGACCATGCTGAATGGTTGTAGACCGGATGACCTCCGAACCGTCACGGAATTCGACGGTGTATCTATTCGGTTCAACGCCTTCGACAACGATGGTCTTGTCCTCGGTCATATCGAAGATCGAATACACTCTATCGGGTGCTGTCAAATCGACTCCATCGACCTTGACGATGACGTTCGACCTGTCGTATCCCTTAGCGAGTTCGACAGTGAATGAGAATGTAGCTTTGTACTCGATTTTCTCGGGGTCGACTGAATCTGAATACTTGACCGTATATCCGGTTCCCTGAGGTATATCGATCCTGAGAACAACATCCTCCCAATGAGCAGAGAGGAAAAGATCGCTCTCGACAGGGCTGTTGAAATCATACGGGATACGGCCGTCGAGATACCACCCCATGAATCTCTTGCCTTCGTATGATGGATCATCCGGCTTTGCAACCAGCTGGCCATGCAGGACGGTTACTTGAGAATATTCGGTGCCTTGGGACATGAAGTCCACTCTGTAGCTGGCCCGTTCATACAAGGCGGTAACTTCACGATCCTTGGCCTCCATGGTGCCGGATACTCATCCTTCCTTGTAGACGAACCCTCTAACATCCGGGGCCTGGATTCTATAAGATTCCCCCTCATTCAATTCCATTTCTGTTTTAGCAGGACTCTCGAACCCGGGTTCATTACAGGCCCAGATGATCGTCAATTTGTACTTCTGCACCGGGGCCCATTGACCATGGAGCCACATATTCATGGTTACCGTTTCAGGAATCGGCTGATTCCAGAGTATGTAATGGCCCTCTTTACTCGGCAGATCCGAAGGGAATCTCATAGGATCGCCATATTCGAAGGTCAGGGTCCTCCGATAAGCATCCTTATCCTTTTCATTGCCGACGATGAACGTTACGGTGCGCTTTTCCTTTGTCCAGACGGCTTCGAACTCCATATCGCGGTCTTCCACGTCACCAGGAGGAAACGGAGACCATGCGAGTTTGTAACCCTCCCTGTCGATTATCGGAATGACGATGCTCTCGGCGAATCTGAACTCCTTGGAAAATACCCCGTCGGACTTCTTCGTCCATCCGTCCGGAGTGGCAGCGTCGTCATAATTGGTTTTCAAAGTAATAGTGTGGACATTCGGTGTATAGGTCACCTTCACCTTGATATCGGCAGACTCCATCGTTCCTGAAACAACCGTTTTATCCGGTGTGTATCCCGTTACTGCTGGGATATCGATAGAATACACCTGGCCGACCTGATAGGTTTTGATGATATCGGGCTGCGTTTCGAAGTGCGTATCTCCTTCAGGTCCGACGAGTTCGATGATAACCTTGAATTCGGGGACTAGATTCCACTTGGCATATACCCTGACATTCTCCTTGACGCCTACAGGGATGTGGGTGATAGGGGTTGTGAACTCCGAATCGGAGAACCAGCCCCGGAATTCGATTCCATCACGACGGGAAGGATTCTTGAATTCGAAGGATTCCTTGAAAGTATGATCGGGAACATTCTCCAGATTGTTCTCTCCGCCGTTCAGATAATACCTGATGTTCCAATCTATCAGGCGGAACTCCACGGTCACCGTGAAGTCGTATGCCGGCATGGTTCCGGAGATCGAGGAATAACGGTCTATGCCTATAAAATCGGGAGATGTTATCGTCGCATAATACCCATCAAAACGGGGGAACTCATGCATGTATGAGTCTCCCATGCTATGCTCGAATGATTGAGTGGCGACAGGGCCATACTCCCAGCCGGTCGGACATTTGTATTCCACGGTTATGGTCCGGGTGACAGGCGTCCATTTCGCATATGCATCATATGTCTTCAAGCTAGGTGACATGCGAGTTGGTACCGTTGGTGCATACGTATTCTGAATCCGTATTACTCTCTA
>LVVU01000225.1 GCA_006954465.1 Candidatus Methanoprimaticola hominis | reverse complement strand
CTCCCGGTGTGCCTGGTGGGTGCTCTGGCGGGATGGTTTTTCCGCGTATCGGACAACGCATTCCATCTGGTATCCGAGAGATTCGGGGACAGGGATGTGGTCAGGTCGGTCATCGGAGGACTGGTTCTGGGGATCTGCGGGATGGTCCTGCCGTTCACCCTGTTCTCCGGAGAGGCGCAGACGGGGGAGCTGGATTCCGTATGGACGTCGATGACCGCGATGGTGCTGATAGCAACGGGATTCGTGAAGATCGCTGCAACCGCGTTCTGCGTGAACATGGGATGGAGGGGCGGTCATTTCTTCCCCGTGATATTCTCGGGGATCGCGATAGGATACGGGCTTTCGGCGGCCCTCGGAGTGGATCCGATGTTCGCCGTATGCGCGACCACCGCCGCGGTGGTCGGCGGGGTGATGAGGAAGCCGCTGATGACCGTGCTCCTGCTGTTCCTGTGCTTCCCGTTGCACAGCGTTGTGATCCTGGCGATATCAGCGGTCATCGGAGCGTATCTGCCCCTGCCGGTGCCCTTCGGGAAGAAGACGGAATCGCGATCGCACGTACTCGTCCGGAAGCTGCGACGGGACCGCGCGACGCTCGGTGAGATCCGAGAGACGTCTCAGGAACTCGTCCCTGCGCCCATAGGGTATCCAAGCCTTCACATCCACACGGGTGGAGTACTCGCATTCCGGACGCTTCGCCATGAGATCGGACATCTTGGACTCGAAAGCGTTGTAGTCCGAATAGTCCACATGGAAGGAGTAGACGCAGCACGCTCTCTTATCGATGCCTTTCGCATCCTTCAGAGCCAGCTTGGCCCCTTCGGTGTAGGCGTGCACCAGCCCCCCGGTTCCTAGAAGCGTTCCTCCGAAGTAGCGGATCACCACGACCATGGTGTCGCACAGTCCGGAACCGCGGAGGACGGAGAGAATGGGTTTGCCGGCGGTACCCGAAGGCTCGCCGTTGTCACTGGACCGCTCATGACGGTCGGCGCCGTCGAAGACGGCGGCCCAGCAGTAATGGGTGGCATCCCGCCACCTGGCCGACAGATCGGCCAGGTTGGCCTGGATGTCCCCCTCGTG
Organism: Candidatus Methanoprimaticola hominis; assembly: GCA_006954465.1. Lineage (GTDB taxonomy): Archaea > Thermoplasmatota > Thermoplasmata > Methanomassiliicoccales > Methanomethylophilaceae > Methanoprimaticola > Methanoprimaticola hominis. The sequence goes on along the minus strand of LVVU01000225.1, from coordinate 1,804 downwards.
GGGACAGGGGAGGGCGATCCCGATAAAACGGGAGCCCTTGAGCGTCAGTTCCCCGACGCTCTCCCCTGCGATCACCTTGTGATCTTCCATCATGGGAGATCTTGGACGGGCTCCAGATCGTCCCCGGCGCCTCCGGGGGGCTCGACGTAGGTCTGAGCCAGATCGAACTCCTCCTGGACCTTCTCGGAGGGCGGGGGCGTCAGCAGAGCGACGACGACGGCCACGATCATGGACAGGCAGAATCCCGGAAGGAGGGAGTACAGCCCGGTGAAGCCCATGAAGGTCTCCCAGAAGATGACGACCGCGAATCCGGTGATCATGGAGGCGATGGCACCCTGGAGGTTCATGCGCTTCCAGAACAGGGACAGGATCATCACGGGTCCGAAGGCGGAACCGAATCCGGACCATGCGTAGGACACGAGGTCCATGATGTTCTTCCCGCCGTAGAGGGCGAGGACCAGGGCGACGACGGAAATCAGGACCACGACGGCCCTGGACATCCAGGACATGGTCTTGTCGCTGAACTGGCGCTTCTTGGACTTCGCCATGATGTCGTTGGTGATGCTCGAGGTGGCGACGAGGAGCTGCGAGTCCACGGTGGACATGATGGCAGCGAGGATCGCAGCGAACATGATACCGCAGGCGAACGAGAGTCCCGGAACGAACAGGGACTTGGACAGCTCGAGGAAGATGTACTCCTTGTCGAAGTCCTCTCCGGGGACGATTCCCTGCTGGAGGAAGTAGGCCCTTCCGACGAGTGCCACGAGAGCGACCGCGGACAGAGCGATGACGATCCACAGGAGGGAGATCCTCCTGGCGACCTTGACCTCCTCGGGGTCCCTGATGGACATGTAGCGCACCACGATGTGGGGCATTCCGAAGTATCCGAGTCCCCATGCGAGGGACGATATCACAGCGACGAAGGCGATGGGCTCCCCTCCGCTGTAGAACAGGCTGGTGAATCCCTCGATGTCGATGTTGTCCCAGGCGGTGGCGACGGCGCCGAATCCGCCCATGTCGAAGATCGCCACGAGGGGAACGACGACCACGCAGACGACCATCAGGATGGCCTGGAAGAAGTCGGCCCAGCAGACGGCCGTGTATCCGCCCATGAGGGTGTAGAGGATCGTGATGACCGCTCCGACGATGATCGCCAGCTCCAGTCCCATGTCGATCGACAATGAAAGAACCACGCCGCTGCTCTTGAAGCCGGATGCGACGTAGATCGTGAAGAAGAAGAGGATGATTACAGCGCTGATGATCCTCAGGTATCCCTTGTCGTCATGGTACCTGTTGGAGAAGAACTCGGACATCGTGATGGAGTTACCGGATACCACGGAGTGCTTCCTCAAACGCTTGGCGACGAAGAGCCAGCACAGATATGAACCGATGGCGAGACCGATACCGATCCACACCTCGCCCATACCGGCCACGACTATCGCGCCCGGCAGCCCCATGAGCAGCCAGCCGCTCATATCGGACGCCTGTGCGGACATCGCCGTCACATACGGATTGTTCTTTCTACCACCGAGGAAATACTCCCTCATACCTTGGTTCCTCGTCCTTTTGAGGAACCACATTCCCAGAAGCAGCATCGCCACGAAATAGACGACGATTGCTGCAAGAATACCTGCATCCAGATTAGCACCTGGCTCTCGCATGCGCAGGTCCATTTAAAATGGATTCCACGAAACGGGGGGTCCGGAAGGCATCCGCCCGTCAGGGATGACGTGTTCCCGGTCATCCCACCGTTCCCAGCAGCCAATCCATTACGTTGTAGTGTCTTATCCCGTCGGAGACCTGG
>LVVU01000224.1 GCA_006954465.1 Candidatus Methanoprimaticola hominis | reverse complement strand
TGATGACAAGGACGGGTTGTGCGTATAATAACAGCTGTCTGTAATGTTTGTAATAGCTATTACTCGGAATCCACCAACTCGCATGTCACCTAGCTTGTCACCCATAGATGGTCATAGCGACGATCTGGGGGATTACCCCCTTTGCATATCGATATTTTTAGGTATGACTAAATAATTATTCGGACAATCCCGAGAACGGTGATCATATACGCACTAAGCTAACAGCCTTCATTATGCCGATACGGAGAGGTACTCGGCAAGAAACTCCGATACTCCTGCCGTACGGAAGATGCAGAGCGGATCAGGTGCATCCCGGATCGTTCAGGGAGGTCACCGGATGACGGACGGCGTGCCCGACACCCTGTACATCCCGTTGGCTGCCAGGATATATTCCACGGAGCGCTTTCCCGATTACTTCAGGGATGATGCCGCCTTGAAGCTGAAGGACAGGATACCCGAAGGGGTGACCAGGGGGTCGTCGGAGTACTCCTTCCTGGCATCCGTGGCCAGGTGCTACAACACCGATGCCATGGAGAGGGATTTCGTCAGAAGAAACGGAAGCAGCTCCATCGTGCATCTCGGCGCGGGACTGGAGACCGCTTATCTGAGGTTGTCCGATCTCGACGCTCACTTCTACGATGTGGACCTACCGGAGGTCATAGATCTTAGGAAGGAACTGCTACCATCGTCGGAGAAGGAGTCCCTCATCGCAGGGGATTTGTTCGACATGAGGTGGGCGGACGAAGTGGACAGATCCTTGCCAGTGATGATTCTCGTCCTAGGGGTGTTTCAATATTATCACGAAGAGCAGATATTGGACTTGACTTCCGCATGTCAAGCATGACCTGCCGAGGTTCTATTCTTTTTGTGGATTTTCAAGGCGTTCCGGGTACAATTGTACACGGATTCTTCGATGGATCGAGCGCTATCGCTAAGATGGGGAGTTCGAGCCTTCGTTGCAGTTCGGTTTAAATACCTCGACTGTCTACAGCTACATGTGGATTTAGATATATATCATATATGTTCTTATAGAACTATAATGATTATAATCTAAATCCAGCTTGCCGGAATGGGAGTGCCGGCGTAGCACGAGAGCCGTCGTACGGAGAGGTGACCGGCCTGCCTGTCGCTGCAAGGTGAGAATATGGGCGTCATCGGTCCCAAGTTGAAGATAGACCACAGGAAGGAGACCTACGAGGGTCTGAACGCCATGAGCGCGATCATCATGGCTTTCGCAGAATCCACGGGGATCAGGGAGCTGATAGACGCGACATGCACCTACGACCGGACCAGGAGGATTCTCAGTCCGGGGATGGGTGCCAAGTGTATGATGGGTCCGGTGATGTGGCTCGGATGCAAGCTCCCCCTCGTACGGGTGGAGAGGAATTACGCAGGAGTGCCGTGCGATCTGATATTCGGAGAGGGGATCGCCCCCTCGAATCTCAACGACGATGCCCTCGGAAGATGCCTGGACACCCTGTCGAAAGAGGATCTGCCGATGCTGATCCATAGATCATCCGAGTTATGCGTTAAGAGGTTCGGATTCGAATCGCAGGTCCGGCACGACGATGGAAGCAACTACAAGTTCTACGGGACGGAGAAGGATGTGCCCGAGGGGGAGATCTATCCTGCGATAGCCTGCCATCCGAAGGACGGCAGGCACAACACGCTCCATTACTGCTTCCAGCTATCGGCCGACGAGAACGGGATACTTCGTTTGGCGAAGGCTCACAGAGGGGACATAACGGATGTGGAAGCGGACAGGGAGACCATCTCCTTCTTCGGAAAGGTCATGGACCTGGCTGAGAGACGCTCGATCACGTATGTGGCGGATTCGAAGGCAGTGACCGCCGAGACCATCAGGATGCTGAAGGGATTCGATATCAGATTCGTCTCCAAATGCCCGGAGAACTTCGGACTGAATCTGAAGGAACGGGCGCTGAACGCGGCCGAGGCCGCGTCCTGCAGCCGTTCGGCGGAATATCCGGATCTGGAGGTCTTCGACTGCGTGTTCTCCATGGTGGATCGGAAGAACGATTCCTTCTCCGACATCAGGGCCGTGGTGTGCTTCAGCGATGCATCCGTCCGCAAGGAGCTCCACAAGGCCAGAGCCAAGAGGAAGAAGGCGGAGGAAACGATCCTCGGATATGTGGACGGCAGGAGCTGGAACAGCATCGAGGAATTGGAGGGTGCACTGTCGCAATTCGATCTGCCTGCGAACTGCTCGCTGGACTACACCACGGGAACCTACGAGGTCCCTGGTAAGGCCGACCACCGGGGACGCAGGAGGAAGGGCGAGATCGTTCCTCCTGTGACGCTCCACTTCGTGGAGCGGCTATGGGTGTACATGGATGAGGGATCCGCCCTCGTCGATGCCCGCAGGGCATCGGCGTCGGTCCTCGTCACAGACATCCCGTGCACAGAATCCGATCGGAGATGCTACAGGGACGGCATGACATCAGACGGGATCATACGCTTGTACAGAGAGGAGTACCGCGTCGAACACTGCATCCGCTTCACGAAGAGCGGGGTGGGAATCGACCAGGTGTTCCTGCAGACACCATCGAGGGAACGGGCGATGATGTTCGTGGTCACGGAACTGACCGTGCTCACGAGCACCGCGGATGCGGTGTTCAGGAGCAAGGGCATGAAACTCAACGGCGTTCAGATGACCGTGAACAACCTGATGCAGGAGCTTCAGGGTACGACCGTCAGACTCGACCGCAGCGAGATGAGGATGATCGTGGAGACTCCTCAGGGCAAGGAGATCGATCTGTTCGAGATAAGGGCCTGATACGAAATAAATGTTGAAATAGTCCTTATGTATTTTTCATACCATGTCAGGTTCCAGAGGGAGCCAGTTGGAAGACGGGATGAAAGAT
>LVVU01000223.1 GCA_006954465.1 Candidatus Methanoprimaticola hominis | reverse complement strand
TACGCACCCGCCGCCGTCTGCCTCGGCGACTGCTACGAGTACGGCTACGGCGTCGAGAGGGATCGCAAGAAGGCCTACGCCATCTACTACGAGCTCGCCGTCGCAGGCAACGCATCCGGGATGTACAACGTCGGACGCTGCTACATGGACGGGGTCGGAGTGGAGAAGGACGGGCCGATGGCCTACGCATGGTATTGCGCAGCCGCCGGCAGGGGATCGATCCCCGCGGTGTACGGACTCGCCAGGTGCCACATCGGCGCCGTCGGGACCGAGAAGAACCGCGAACTCGGACTGAAGCTCCTCGAGGAAGCGGCATCGTTCGGACAGACCGATGCCATGGTCATGCTGGGACAGCTCAACGCCCGCGGCAAGCAGGTCAAGAAGAACACGCTGGTGTCCGCCACGTGGTTCAAGAAGGCCGCCGACCTCGGGGACGGATACGCCCAGCTCGTCACCGGAGACAACTTCTCCAACGGCTCCGGCCTGAAGAGGGACAGCAAAGCCGCCATGAGATACTACCTCATGTCCGCCGCCCACGGCAACGACGTGGCATGCTTCAACGTGGGCAACGCCTACTCGCTCGGTCGCGGCGTACCCAGAAGCGACGAGCAGGCCTTCATCTGGCTCAACAGGGCCGCAGAGGACAACTACATGAAGGCCCAGTACTCGGTCGCAGAGGCCTACGCCAGGGGACGCGGCGTTTCCAAGAACTCCGCGAAATCCTTCGCTATCCACAAGAAGCTGGCCGAGAACGGCTTCGCCAAATCCCAGTACCACGTCGCATACGGATACATGGAGGGCGAGGGGACCGAGAAGGACCCCGCCACCGCGTACAAGTGGTTCGTAAAGGGAGCCGAGAACGACGATCCCGTCTGCCTGTACTACGCCGGATACTGTTGCGAGAACGGGCTCGGAACCGAGAAGGACATGGATCAGGCCGTGACCTGGTACAGGCGCGCCGCCCAGATGGGCCACATCATGTCCCGCGAGATCGTCGAGAAGATGACCGGCGAGAAGGTCAAGATCGTGGAGAAGGAGTCGCCCTTCCAGGCCTACCTCAGGTCTGCCGAGAAAGGGGACGCCGACGCCATGTTCATCGTCGGACGCTGCTACCAGGACGGCGTCGGGACCGAGAAGAACCAGGCCAAAGCCAGCGAGTGGATCGAGAAGTCCGCCGCAGCCGGCAACGCCGCCGCCAAGCGCATCGTCGCCCAGATGGGCAGGCGTTGAGAAACCCGGCGGGGGAACACCCCGCCTTTTTCATGTTTTTGAAACCCGCAAGGGTCTAAAGGGCTCTCGGAAGAGAGCGACTACGACGCCCGTCAGCAGCATGACGACGAACGCCAGGGCGGGCAGGGCATTGACGGCCCTGTCCTGGGACGACAGCTTGGGCTGTTTCGCTTCCTCGGCCATGGGTTCGAATCAAGCGACCCCGTTATAGCAGTTTCGACGTCTGGAAAGGCAAGATTTCATCAACAACCGGTCGCATCACCCCCTCGTGACTGTAGGAAAGATAAGAGTGCTGTTCGTCTGCTACGGCAACATATGCCGCAGCCCGATGGGCGAATTCATCTTCAAGAAGATGGTGGACGACGAGGAACTGTCGGACCGGTTCTTCATAGCCTCCGCCGGAACCAGCGGGGAGCACATTGGCGACTCCCCGGACCGCAGAGCGGCTTCGACGCTCGCATCCCATGGGATCTCATGTGCGGGGAAGACCTCCAGAAGGCTCCTCCGTTCGGATTTCCTCGATTACGATTACATGGTGTGCATGGACAGGATGAACATGGACTATCTGCGCCGCATGTGCCCTCCCGACCATGTCTGCGAGACAGCGATGCTCCTCGACTACGCCGGAGGCGGCGAGGTGGAGGACCCCTACTACGACGGGAACTTCGAGAAGGCCTACCGCAGCATCGGGAAGGGGTGCCGCGGACTCCTCGAACACATAGAATCCCAGCATCCGGAGCTGGTATCACGGCAGTGATCAGGGTATTCGTGTCCATCCCCGTTCCGGACACTCCGGATCTGGCGGATCTCCGCAAGACCCTGTCCGGCGCGGGCGCAAGGGCATCCCCTGCGAACCAGACGCACCTCACCCTGAGCTTCATCGGCGATGTGGACGAATCCAAGGTCAAGAGGATAGTGGACTGCGTCCGCCGCTCCGTCGACGGGTTCACGCCGATGGAGATCACACTGTCCGGCCTCGGCGCATTCCCCAACGAGAGGAGACCATCGGTCATATGGACCGGTGTCAGCCCCGCGGGACCCGTCAAGGCGATGGCCGCGAAACTGGAGAAGAACCTCACCGTCGCAGGCATCGCCCACGACGACAAGCCGTTCAAGGCCCACGTCACCATCGCGAGATGCAAGGATGCGTTCATGCCTCCCGGGATCTTCGACGGAACGCAGAGGAAGGTCTACTGCAGGTTCGAATGCGACGAGGTCCTCGTGATGAAGAGCGTCCTCTCGCCCGGCGGTGCGAAGCACTCGGTGCTCGCAAGGATCCCCCTGGGATGAGCAGGTCTACGAAACGAAGACCGTATTGTCATACTGCATGCAGTGGTTCTCCTTTTAATCCCAGGTCGTCGAAACGTCCTGCGGGTGAAACGATACTCGCAAACGGAAGAAGAAGCGACATGGGCGGTATAGAGGGTCTCCCCCTCCAGCTCATGATCATAATACTCGTGGCGACGATGGGCACCGCCATCATCGTCGGATGGATGGGAAGCATAGAGACCCCCCAATCCATCGGAGCAGTGGATTTCGGCGACAACGTGACCGCGGAGGACGGCACCATACCATCCTTCACCGTCACGGTCTACGATCAGGACGGGAACCGCCTCTCCGGGGCCACCGTGCTGCTGGACGGACTGAACGTCAAGATGAACGGGAAGACGGCCTACGCGATAACCGATAAGGA
>LVVU01000222.1:3796-5610 GCA_006954465.1 Candidatus Methanoprimaticola hominis | reverse complement strand
GAGGATGGTGTTCTTCAGAGATGCGTGCAGGTTCGCAGATTGGTGACGGAACAACCTCGCTTCAGATTCCCTCGACTCCACTCATTTTGTAATTGGACCTTATTTATATCAAATAAGGGATTCCGATAATGGGATGTACTTTGCCGTCTGGCCGCAAGAAAAGGATCATGATAGCATGCGTGACCTTCGAGACCTCAAAGGTAGTGGAGCCGATACTCTACTACGAGATCAACAAGGTCCACATAGTGCACTATATCAAGGATCCCGATTCCGAGAGCGGACGGGTCTACGGCAGCTTCTGCGATCGCGTGGTGGAGCTTCTCGCCGATCGCTCGCCTCTTCCGGTGGAGGTCGTGAAGCACAATGAGAGGGTCAGCGACTTCTCGGTCATGCTTCGTACCGTTCTATCGATCATCGGTGCCGAAAAAGCAGCCGAGCCGGGGTGCGAGATATATGTGAATATCTCCGCAGGCACCCCCGAGTACGCTGCGGCTTCCGCCATAGCGGCCATGATGGTGCCCGGAACCATACCGTTCTCCGTCGGCACACGTGAATACACCGTGTCTCAGGAGATGATCCCGGAGATCTACTACATCGACGGGAAGCCCGTGGGACTCACCAAGTCCACCTTCGATCCGCGCACTCTTCCGAGCTACGTCATCGAGATGCCGGAGGAGCACCTGGTCCGTGGCCTGCGGATTTTGGAATCACGCAATTCCCAGAATCTCTCCGTCACCAGCGGGAAGATGGTCGCCGCCCTCAAAGAAGCCCATCTCTGGTACAGGGATACGGAGTCCCGGGGCGAGAAGGGCTCTTCGACTCAGAGGCAGACCGAGGCCGTCTATTATCAGAGGGATTTCATCTCCAAATGGGTCGAGAGCGGATGGGCGGAGAAGGATCAGCGTCGTGGCAGATACATCCTTACCGACGAAGGCCGTAACATCATCGGCACATTCTATGTCGAGTGATCCCGACTGCATCGATTACGCCTTTATTGCGGTCTGAAATGGCAATTACAATCATTACAACAATTACATCTAGCTGTTATTATACTTCCCGAGCGATCTCTCTATCGCGACCATGTGTCGCAGGAGAGAAGAAATGGGGAACTACCAGACGAAGATAGTACCGAACATGCCCGCCCCCTCGCAGCGCATCAGGGACGCGAGGATGGACAGCAGATACTCCGGACAGGGGTACAGGGCCAGGAGGAACCAGAACAACGGGATCAATGCGATCCTCGCCTACTTCGACTGATGGACCGAGGGTTTATCTGGCAGCTCCATCGTTCGCGTATCATGGACGCAGACCGCTTCGTGATTGCGGATAGGGAAGGCTTCGGAGGAGACGTCTGTCTCCGCGACATCCGCATACGCAGATGCGTGGGATGCGTGACGTGTCTGACGGAGCATCCGGGCAGCTGCAAGATAGAGGATGGTTTCACAGACCTCCTTGGAGGGATCCTCGACCATGAGGAGCTGGTCGTGACGATGGAGCCGGAGCATGGGACCGTGCCGGATATCGTTCGCAAGACCATGGAAAGGCTGTCGAACATATTGGACGCATACACGGGATGCGGAGGCAACGAGCCGATACCCGCCGACAAGGTGAAGCTCAGGCGGATCGTGTTCGAGTGCCGCGGAGAATTCGCGGACAGGATGGAATCCGAGATGACAGGGGCCCTGAGGAAGGGCCCCGTCTCGGATGTCATTTTCATTCAAAAACAACGAAGTTAAGGGGTTTTTTAAAAGGTTTCAGTGACTGTGATCACTCGGTGGTCTCGGGCTTCTTCGCAGACTCCCAGACCTGGACGA
>LVVU01000222.1:0-3758 GCA_006954465.1 Candidatus Methanoprimaticola hominis | reverse complement strand
CGAGCCTGTATTTGGCGACGGGCCAGGACTCGTGGAACTTGCACACATCGGGCTCGGTGATGACGATCTTGTCCTCCATTATGGAGTATCCGAAGTCGTCGGCGTTGCCGAAGTTGATCTCCATGATGGCCTTGGCCTTCTCGACGGGGTCGGTGATCTCATCGACGACGGTGACCTTGAAGCAGAGGTCGTGACCGGCGAGGGGGCTGTTGAAGTCGACCTTGACGCGTCCGGCTCCGACGGAGAGGACGGTACCGTTGCGGTTTCCGAGGCTGACGGGCATTCCGGGGTACGGGTTGATCTCGGCCTTGTAGAAGTCCCTCAGGGCGTGGAGCTCGATGAGCTTGGGGTTCCTGATTCCGGCGGCCTTCTCGCAGGGGACGCAGACGGTGACCTCTTTGCCGATCTCGGCGTTGGCGATGGCGTCATCGACTTCGGCGTAGAATCCCTTGGATCCGACGACGTATGCCATGGGGGCGTAGGTTACCTTCTCGTTGTAGATGTCGTTCTTCTTGGCGCAGGCCTCGATGTTGGTGTCGTACATCTTGCCGGTGTCCTCGAAGCTGGCTGTGAAGTTGATATGGACGATTTTCTTGGTGTCTGCCATTTGAATCACCTTTAATCTAAGTAGTCGCGCCCATCGCGTGAACTGATATAATAATGTCGGTTCAGTCAGCGCGTCTGTCCGACCTGTGGAAATCCATATAAACGATGGGCAGTTAACTCGGGATTGGTGCCGCCTTGGCTTAGGGGTATAGCGGCTGACTTGTAATCAGCAGGCCGGGGGTTCAAATCCCTCAGGCGGCTCCACTTTTCATTAAATCGGCTTTCATTCAGACGATGTGCGCTATGTGCGATCCGTCCGAACAATGTCGCACTTTGCTGGTTGCATGATGGATGGATGCTTCCGGCACACTTCGAAACAAGTCGAGGAAGAAGAGAAAGGTAGGGACCCTCCGAAGAGGGCCCCAGTTTTCATCACTCCGCGTCGGACGAGGCGGGCGCTTCGACGGATTCGGACTTCTGGGTGGCCATCCACACGGGGATGTACGCCAGGAGCACGATCGCACCGACGATCGCAGGCATGAAGCCGCCGGAGAGCACCCAGCTCCAGTACACAATGCACGGGATGAATGCGATCTGGAGGATCAGCATGCACAGGCTCAGATACTTCCATCCCTTGGGAAGCCTGAACGGCGTCTCTATGTCCTTGAACTTCGGCGAGGTGTTCATCACATAGTGGGCCGTGAGAGCCACGCCGTTGGCGATGGCGTATCCGATGGATCCCGCCGACAGGATGGTCATGATCGTGTCGGACGAACCCATGACGCTTCCGCTGATCGCGATGATCAGCGTGAGAGCCAGGTTGAACAGGCCAACGAACAGCATGGAGTTCGTGGGCATGTTGTACTTGTTCTTCTTCCCGAACCAGGCAGGCATGTTCTTCTCGCTGGCGAGGGAGTTCAGGGTCAGAGAGGATCCGAGGAATCCCGTCTGAACGATGAGGATCATCGCCATGACCAGCAGAGCCAGTGCGACGTAGGATCCGGCTTGGCCGAACACGGCCTCGGCGATGGGCACGAGGGTCGCGTATCCGGCGTCGTTGATCCCATCGATGCCGAGGGATCCGTAGACGCTGAACGACACGAAGAAGTAGAGCGCCAGGCAGATGAATCCGCAGGACATCAGGGCCTTGGGGACATCGCGGGCGGGCTTCTCGTACTGCGGGCCGTAGATGGCGGCAGTCTCCCATCCGCATGCGCTCCACTGTGCGATGGCCAGACAGCCGAGGAGGAGCGCAACGTCGCCGAGGGACCAGCTCCAGTCGCTGGGGGTGATCTCGGTGACGATGTTGTCGAAGCTGAACATCCCGATGGCGAAGGCGCCAATCAGGATGACAACCATGGGGACGATGGACACGATCGCGAGGATCATGCTCAGCTTGGCCCCGTTCTCGATCCCGCGGGAGCTGAGTGCGTACATCAGTCCGAGGATGGCCACCATGACGATGCCGTAGAATCCGACGGCGGTCCATCCCTCGAGCTCCCAGGAGAACATCTGGGTCAGGTAGTCTGCGATCAGCATCCCGAAGATCATCACGACCACGGTCCAGGCGAACCAGTAGCACCATGCGCAGAATGCGCCGATGAACTTCCCCTTGTTGAATCTGGAAGTGCTGTTCTTGTCTGTGAAGACCTCCTGCGCGCAGCCCGGCAGGCCGACGGCCTGGGGGAAGCAGGTGGACATCTCGCCGTAGGCGAGGTTCTGGGCGAATCCCTGGAGCACCGATACGACCCACACCACGATGGACATTCCCCACACGAGGTGGGAGATGTCGAAGAGCGAGGGAAGGATCAGGAGAGGGACACCCAGGGCTACGAACATCCCCTGTTTCCAGCTGATCTTCGCCGCTGAGTTCACAATCTCATTTTCACTCATGTTAATCCTTTCCGAATTCACATCGGTCGTTGTTCGGTTCGGAAAGTCCATGCGGAGGCGGTCTCCCGCCTCCTCCGATCCCTACGGACTTCGGAAACCTATCTGGAATTACCCGCCATCCGTATTTATAATTATTGAGTCCTCATCATATTTTCTTATACGACATTATTTATATTGATTGGTCAACGAAGTGGATGGCAGGCCGGCGGGTAGCCGGCCCTCATCCGAGGTCCTTCCTGAGCGAATCCATCTTGTAGTACGGGGCACCGAGCGCATCGGCCAGTTTCGTGGCCTTCTCGTTCTTGTCGGGATTAGCGGAGGTGTCAACGAGGATCCATGCGGCGTCATGGCGCGAGATCCCGCGGGCGATCTGCATGGATTCCTCGAACGGGTCCGCTCCCGGCGTCATGGATATATTGGCGCCCGCGTCGCTCATCAGGATGATGTAGCAGGTGTCTCCCGGATGCTTCCTGGAGTATCTCGAGATGTAGTCGTCGGCGTAGACGAGGGCTTCGGACAGAGGGGTCTTCCTGCCGACAGGAAGCGTCTCCAGGACGCCCTTGATCGATCCCACAGAGCGGGTCGGCGGCACGATCATTCCGATGGACTCCTCGTTGAACGTCATGATCCCGACGGAATCCCTGCGCACGTAGTGCGTGGCGAGCATGGAGAGGATGGATGCCTTCACAGCCCTCATGCGTCCCCTGATGACGAGGGATCCGCTGTTGTCTATCATGAACAGGAACAGGCAGCTGGTGCGCTTCTCGCGCACCTTCTCCATCAGGTCGTCCCTTGTCAGGGCTATGCAGTCCCCGCGGCGCTCCCTGAAGGGCTGATACGGAGCGGCATGGCGGATGGTCGCGTCGACATGCAGTTCGCCTCCGTCGCTGAACGGTCTCGACGATATGCAGCGTCCGTGACGGGATTCGTCCCTCATGGACCTGCGTTTCCCGATGGCATCCTCGTGATCGCGGCATTCCTCGATCAGGTCCACGGCGTTCCAGTAGGTCACAATGGGGATGTTCAGCTTTTCCGCCACGGCGCGGAACGCTGCGTACCCGCCGGAAAGCCGGATACCGTACCCGGCGTGGAACACCGGGCGCTTGGCGTGGCGGATCTTTTCCAGCACCATCTGCACGGTGGCATCGTCCACGGGGGGCGGCAGCCGGGCATCGTCCTGTGCCGGGTCATAGCCGGGCAGGCTGTCGGTTTCAATGTAGCCGCCCTGATAGTTGACCGGGATATCGATCCACACCGGGCCGGGGCGGCCGGTGGTTGCCAGGTGCCAGGCTTTTTCCAGCACATAGCGGATCTGGTTC
>LVVU01000221.1 GCA_006954465.1 Candidatus Methanoprimaticola hominis | reverse complement strand
CATGTACTTCTCGACCTCGACCGAACCGATCTCGGAAACGCGTCCGAGGTCGTTCCTTCCGAGATCCACCAGCATGTTGTGCTCGGCACGCTCCTTCTCGTCGGAGAGGAGCTCCTCCTCGAGCCTCTTATCCTCATCGTCATCGGCTCCGCGGGGGCGGGTGCCTGCGAGGGGGAAGGTGTGGAGGATTCCGTCCTTCAGCTTCACAAGCGTCTCGGGGGATGCTCCGGCGACCTCGATGTCGGTTCCGGAGAAGTAGAACATGTAGGGGGACGGGTTCGTCGTGCGCAGCACCCTGTACACATCCAGGAGGTTGCCTTCGAAATCGGCATCCAGCCTGTTGGAGAGCACCACCTGGAAGATGTCGCCCTCCCTGATCCTCTCCTTGCCCTTCTCCACCATCTCGCAGTAGCGCTTGGCGGAATGCATCGCTCTGAAATCCGACTTCAGAACGGCGGGCACGTGCTCCCTCTGCTTCCCGTTCTTGTTTATCCCGATGATCCTGTCGATCTCGTCGCAGGCCTCGTCGTAGCTCCTGGCGGAGTTGGCATGGGCGATGACCGTGATCCTCTGATGGAAGTTGTCGAAGACGATGACCTTGTCGAAGAGCATCAGGTCGGCGTCCTTGAAGCCCTCGTCGTCCTTGGAATCTATCCTGAGGGTGGGCTCGGCGTATTTGATGTAGTCATAGGAGATGTAGCCGACGAGACCTCCGGTGAACGGGGGCATCCCCTCCATGACGGGGGAGCGGTGCTTCGAGAGGACCTCCCTGATGACATCCGAAGGATGATCGGTCTCCACCGTGCGGACGGAGCCGTTCTCGCGGATCTCCATGATGCCGTCGGTGCAGGTCAGGTCCATTGCGGGCTGGAACCCTATGATCGTGTACCTGCCCCAGCGCTTCCTGTCCTCTATGCTCTCCAGTATGAAGCAGTAGTCGTCCACTGCTAGCAGAGCTGAGAGCACCTCGATCGGAGTACGAACATCTGACAGGATCTCGCGCGAGACAGGGACGGTGTCGTAATCCCTCAGGTAGGCGCGGACTGTTTCAGGACTTGGGCTGTACATATTGCACTTCCTATCCACTCCATCGCCCATTTGGTATTTAATGTATTCTTTTGTAAGTTGATGTATAAAAAAATACAATAGACAGAACAAGGGAGGAATACCACGTAAATTGAAACCCAAGCTCCCAGCCTGATTGTTATTGTTGAAACATCAATTTCAGATCTCTTAATCCACAGGTTGTTTCATAAGGAGTTCTAAAAGACCTGAATAATCATTCCGAGGAGAACCTCTAATGTAGTACTCAACAACGGAATCATGTACCGATTTCAGGGATGTGAATCCGAGCCACTCGTGTACCCTGTCCAAGAACAACGCGTTGCAGTAGGTCAGTTCTTCATGCCGAAGTTTTACCGGATGATAGACGTACCGATCATTCAGATTCCATAAATGGGGATTGTCGATCATATTCCGCGTAGCTTCGTTGACGTCGAACACATCCAGGCGGGGCATCATAGTGAAATTATTCAGAGGTACGCCAAACCTTGGATCAACATCAACCTGACCTTTGTAGAATTTGAAAAAAGGATTAATCAGAACCATCATTCTATTGTTGGACAGCGGAAACATGTAGAAGTTCTCGTGGAAGAAAATCTGAGTTTGCATCAGTTTTAAAATCTGCAACTTGACTAGCTTAGTCGCCAGGGAATCATCTCTGCTAATTAATTCAGAGAAACCCATCAGAAAGGCTGTTTTGGCCGAACCGTATTTTTCAATCTTTATATTGGGTGCCTCCAATTCAGAGGTCATCCCAACATCCGTGATGACGAATTCATCACCCTCCGGAGCATCCCATACGGCAAGATACCCGCTGGTAAAAATCGCCGTCCAATGATATGCAAACTAAGTGGAATCCGGGTCCTTCATGATCGAATAAGGGTTGAAGTCAGCATTATTGAGGATGGAACTCATGGTACGTATCCAATAATCATGATCCGATTCATCGGAATTCAGATCATTCCTGTAACGGTCACCCAGAATCTCCGAGTACACAGAGCAGACGAGTCCTTCAGAAAGCCACTTTCTGAATTCGCCGATGATTTCTGGTGTGTTCGGGGCGCGGATCATCCCCATCAGGAAAAAACGCTTCAGATGCTAAACGTCATCACGGGTAAGCTCGATGTTTCCTTCTTTGGTTAGGATCTTCTTGGTCAGTCTTTTGGCCTCGTCGCTCTCCATCTGCTTGTTCAACCTGGTCTCAAGACTTTGAGGGTATAGGTCAGGGTTCCAGAAAACATCGGACGGAGTTCTGTTCTGAATGTACTGCTGTGTTTTGACATTGAACAGATCTATGGAATTGTCGTAATTCCTCAGGATGAACTGAGGGATGTAATGGCAACGGGTTGGATCGGTCTCAACCTTGTAATCTTGAGAATAGTCAGGAACCATGATATCAATCCCTCTCGGTGGTGGATGCCCAGTCGTAGATTCCGCCACGTTTCACATATTTCTCGTAGTCGACATTGAATCTTCCGGGATTCGCCCAATAGATTTCGTAAGGCACGAACTCATAGCCTTTCGGCGTACTTATCCTTAATTGGCCCGACGGATCCAGCATCAGATATGATTCCAGTATATCGGATTCGGACTCGAATACAGGTCTGACTCCGTTTGAAAGGACAACTCCTCTATGCTTCGTCTTAAATTCTTCAAAAGATTTCGCTGTGATAGATATTTTGCCGTATGATGTGTCGTTCATACCGCTCACGCGGGATACCTGGAGGAACTTCACCCTCTGTGGATCCAATCTTCTGATGAACTCGGAAAAATGGTTCTATACGGTCTGAGGCTGGTAGGTCATTCAGATCGACAGCTTGAGCTTGCCCTTGCGGAACAGGCACATGTCGATCAGGTTCTGCTCGTTCTT
>LVVU01000220.1 GCA_006954465.1 Candidatus Methanoprimaticola hominis | reverse complement strand
TGAAGACACTCACATCCCTCGCCTGCCTTTCGGTTCAAAGAGGGCAAGCTCAAGCTGTCGATCTGAATGACCTACCAGCCTCAGAACGGATAGAGCTCATTTTTCGGCGATGTTGTATCTTCAGTGGCCTGTCTCATTAGCTGAGGTCACCGAAGATGCTATCATATCCGATGCGGATCGACACCGGAACCCGTCGGCTGACCCTAAGTAATAAATGGAGGAGGAGCGTCGGAGCGGTCGATGAAGGCCATCATAGTCGGCGCAGGAGACGTCGGTTTCGTCTCGGCGGAGACGATATCCGATGTCAACGACGTCCTCGTCATCGAGAAGGACGAGGATATCGCCGACACGCTGAAGGGACGTCTCAACGTATCGGTCCTGAGGGAGGACGGAACCAATCCGCGCATCCTCCGCTATGCAATCGAGAACCAGAACGCCGACGTCCTGATCTCCGCTCTGCATTCCGATTCGGAGAACCTGTTCGTATGCATGATGGCCAGGAGGATCAAGCCGACGCTGCGCACCGTCGCCACCGTCGACAATCCCGATTTCGTCGTCGAGGCATCGCGCACCAAGCTCGAAGGAGTCGACGAGATAATCTCGCCGGATCTCGTGACCGCCGAGAAGATGTACAAGCTCTGCGTCCTCGAGAACGTCGTCGAGTACGAGGCCATCAAGGGCATGGGCGTCAGCATCGCCGTCTTCAGGATCGATTCCCGCCATCAGATCGTTGGGCGGGTGGTCATGCACCTCCCTCTTCCCAAGGACTGCACCGTGTTCGCCATATTCCGCGACGGAACAATGAACACCGCGCCGGAGACGATGGAGATCCACAGCGGCGACAGGATCTGCGTGTTCGGAAGCGACCAGGCCATCGAGCAGTTCAACGAACTCGTGGGCGTCGAGGACGTCGGCAGGGAGTTCTGCATCCTGGGAGGCTCCATCATCGGCAGGAACCTGGCCAAGATGCTCGTCGACGATCCGAAGAAGCGCTATGTGAAGATCATCGAGAAGGATGCCGACACCTGCAGGAGCCTCTCCAAGGAGCTCAGCGGCGTCGTCGTCATAAACGCCGACTTCACCGATCCGGACATCCAGTTCGACGAGAACATCTTCAAATCGGATGCGACGGTCTCAACATCGAGGAAGGACGATACGAACCTCCTGATCTGCATGTCCGCCAAGAGGCACAGCGCGAGGAAGGTCATCGCACGCTTCTTCATGCGCGAGTACGAGGACATCTTCAGATACACCGATCTCCAGACCATCATCGGATACGACCGCGTCATATCCAACGAGATCACCAAATACGTCCTCTCAGACGAGACCGCCATCACCAGGATGCAGAGCTCCGAGGGGATATTCTTCACCCATAACGTGGACGGCCTCTCCAAGCTCCTCGACAGGTACGTCGGGGACCTGAACATGCCGGACGGTCTCCGTATAGTCGCCATCATCAGGGACGGGGAGATTACATACCCGCTTCTCGACACCAGGATCCTGAACGACGATTCGGTCATCCTGTTCTCCGTGAACAAGAGGGGCTCCGAGCTCGCCAAGGTGCTCGGCAAGAACTCGATCCCGGAGATGTGATCATGGCACTCGGCTGGATGGACGGCAGGTTCGCCAGGATCGAGAGCACGACTCTCATGATCCTCGGCCTGGTGGAGATCATATTCTCCCTGACCCTTCTGATCCCGGCCGCTTTCGCACTCTACTACGGCGAGGACCCCCTCCCGTTCCTCATCCCGGTGCCGTTCCTCTTGGCATTCGGACTCGTCCAGTATTCGGTGAGCGTCCAATCCCGCGGTTTCCGCACCGTGAACGGTCTCCTCCTGGTGGCGTTGGTATGGCTGATTATCTTCGCCATCTGCACCCTCCCCTACATGATCTACGGGCTGGACCCCATGGATGCCGTCTTCGAATCCGTCAGCGGGGTGACGACCACCGGCATGTCGGTCCTCGGGGACCTGACGCAGTATCCCATGAGCTTACTCATCTGGAGGTCCATGACGCAGTGGATCGGAGGTATAACCGTCGTTCTGATCTTCCTGTACTTCCTGCCGATGGTAGGCTACGGTCGCGGACTTTTCGCCAACGAGCTCGCAGGATCGGGATCGTCGGAATTCACCCAGAGGACCAGCAAGGCCGCCAAGTCCTTCATCCTGGTCTATCTGTTCCTGAGCTTGATCAACTTCCTGCTCCTGGTCCTGGCGGGAGTCCAGCTCATCGAAGCGCTCTGCCTGACGTTCACGACCATCTCCACAGGCGGACTGACCATAATCAACTCGAACATGATCGGATACTCCGACGTCGTCCAATGGATCACCGTCCTGTTCATGTTCCTCGGAGGGACGAACTTCTACCTCCATTTCAGAGCCATCTACCTGAGGGAGAGGCACGTCTATCGCAGGAATTCGGAGTTCCGCATGATGGTCGTCTGGTTCATCGCCATCTCGGCCGTCATCTTCCTCTTCAAGATATCCGCCCAGGTCAAGGCCGGGAACGGATTGGATGTCGGGAACCTCTACGACAGCTTCAAGAACGTCCTCTTCACCACTGTGTCCCTCGGAACCACGACGGGATACTACACGGAGGATTTCACGACCTGGCCGTCTCAGTGCATGCTCATCCTGATGACGGTCGCGCTCATCGGAACCTCCTCCAGCTCCACCAGCGGAGGCATCAAGTTCAGCAGGCTGAGGATCATCTTCGAGTTCGTCAAGAACGGATTCCGCGGCATAATGCATGCGAACGCCGTCTACTCGGTGAAGATGGACGGGAAGAGCGTGGACGATTCCGTCGTAAGGTCAGCTCTGGTCGTCTTCGTGATGTACATGGCGACCCTGATGATCGGAGCCGTCATCGTGATGTTCTACGGATACGATATGGTGGACTCTTTCGGTCTGTCCATATCGGTCATATCCAACGGTG
>LVVU01000219.1 GCA_006954465.1 Candidatus Methanoprimaticola hominis | reverse complement strand
AACGCTTCAACCAGTCGTCCAACACTATTCCCGTATGCACGATATCATGGGAGTATAGAAGTACTGACTTTTGAACTTTATTTTACGACAGACCCTTAGTCGAGGTCACTGAAGATACAACATCGGATCAGGGGGCGGAAATCGCCGACGGAGCCGATCAGACTCATTTCTTCTTATCAGGCGCAAGACGCGACTCGGTGGCATAGTCGTTGTCCAGCGGAGTGATGTGAAGGTGGGTGTAGAATGGATCCTCGTACTTCGAGTGCATGTACTTCTCGATGTCGAGATTCATGTTCTTCAGGACATGGATGAGGGTGTTGCGCAGATGGAGCACGTCCTCGCGCGGTATGTCTCTGAAATAGCTGTTGTTCAGCTCCGTGACGGAGGCCATCACGATGGCTGCGAGCTCCTGACCAGCCTCGGTCAGATAGATGAAGTACTTCTTGCTATTCTCCGTCTTCCTATCGTCGTAGACGAACCCCTTCTCCCTCAGGACCTTGATGACCCTGTTGGTGTTGGCGGTATCCAGATCGAGGAAGCGGGAGAGGCTGACGAGGGTCTGTCCGTCCTGCAGCTTTAAGGCGATCAGATAGACTGCATGCGCACTAGTCAGGCCGTAAGGCGAAACCATCTCGGTCATGTTCTTGCGCATCTGGAAGCTCATCCTGTCGAAGAATGCCGGCAGGAAAGAATTCCAGTATACGTCTTCCTGGATAGCCATATTGACCAGTAAAGCCTACGCAGTTTTAATTGTAACGAGTTGAACTCCAGCAGAAGCACCGGACGGCAGGAAGCAATAGCCGTCCGGTGTAGGCAGCCTCCGGGAGGAACAGATGATGAGCGCTGTATATGCGGAGGCGCCTGCTTGTTGGAGGTGTGCGGCCCCCAGGGATCGTAAGGGGGCCGCTGAGGCGTACTTACGCCTTGTCGGAGAACGCTGCGACGAACTTCGCGGAAGCGTCGGTGGCGCTCTCGGTGTAGAGGTCGGCTCCGATCTCGTCGGCCCACTGCTGGGTGACGGGAGCTCCTCCGACGTTGGTCAGGCACTTGCCCTTGAGGCCTTCCTTAGCCATCAGAGCCTCCAGGTCCTTCTGGTAGACCATGGTGGAGGTCATGAGGGCGGAGGTTCCGACTGCAACGGCGTCGTGGTCCTTGCAGGCCTTGACGATGTCGTTGAGGGGGACGTCCCTGCCGATGTTGAAGACGTTGAATCCAGCGACCTTCAGCATGATGGCGACGATGTCCTTTCCGATGGAGTGGATGTCACCCTGGATGGAGCAGATGACGACGTTTCCGAGTCCGTTTCCGGTGGATCCGCCGCGCTTCTCGAGCTCAGGGGTGATGATGTCCATCGCAGCGGTGAGGGCTCCTGCGGCCGCCATGATGTGGGGCAGGAAGACCTTCTTCTGTCCGAAGAGATCGCCGACGTGGTTGATTCCGGCGCTGTATCCCTCGGAGATGAGCCTGACGAGATCCACATCGGGATCTGCTATGGCCTCGTTGGCGACAGCTTTGGAGTCCTCGACCTTGTAGGCGATGACTGCATTCTTTGCTCTCTCGATCAGTGCTTCTGTGGACATTCTTATCACTCCTGGCTCTTTCTCTTCTTGAAGTCTTCGTCGGCCTTCGCCATGATAGCCTCCATCTCGGCGAGCCTGTCTTCGGGAATAGGTTTCACTACGTGGTTGGCCATGATATCCTCGACGATCTCATGGGCCCTCTCGACTGCGTTCTTGGATCCGTTGGACCTCCACTCTCCGAGCATGGTCCTGTCGAAGACGGTGGGGTTGGATGCGGACTCGAAGTTCTCCATCGTGGTCATGTGGCCGAGGAAGTCGTTTCCTACGCCGACCTCTTTGATGGCGTCAACTGCGAGGGTCTCGTCGGTGACGGGGACTCCCTCGAGGATCTTGTAGTTCATTGCGATGATGTCGTTGTCGATGACCATCTGCTCCATGGAGAAGGTCTGACCCAGCTCGAGCATTCCGGATCCGTAGATGGAGTTCGCACCAGACATTGCGGGGAGCAGAGAAGTGATGGACTTCTCATGGGCGGCCTGGGAGTCGGGCACCTTGGCGTCGGTCTACATACCGGCCACGAACACGGGCAGTCCGTAGTACTGTCCGAGCTTAGGGACGGCTGCGCTGATCAGCGCGAGCTCGGGGGATCCAACAGGTGCGGTTCCGTTCCTCAGGTCGAAGGTGGTGGTGGAAGATCCGTACAGGACCTTCGCGCCGGGGTTGGCCAGCTGGCTCAGCACGAGTCCGGAGAGGATCTCCGCGTTGTGGGTGACGAGGGTTCCGGCCAGGTAGATGGGCGAGGAACCGCCGGCCATGGCCATGGACAGGACGTTGACGGGGATTCCGTAGCGAGCACCCTTGATGATGACCTGTGCAGCGTTGTGGCTCAGCTCGAGAGGGCTGGTGGGGCACACGAGCATGGACATGATGGGCCTGTCGCGGGCCATCTTCTCGTCGCCGCCGTAGTAGGCCTTGAGGATCTCCCAGTAGGTGTCTACGTTCTCGGCGACCGGGTCGATGTGGTGGAAGTGCTTGGAAGTGTTCTTCAGGGAGGTGACCATCTCGTGGACATCCTCGAGTCCGACTCCTGCCCAGTCCCTGGCGGAAACAGCGAGGGAGAAGTAGCTGACGTTGGGGAGAGCGTCGACGAGCTTGGCGGTGTTCGCCAAGTCGGCCTCGGTGGAGTCCCTGGTCTCGAACTTTCCGTCGCCCAGATAGTCGCACATCTGGATTCCGGTTCCGAAGTTGGTGTAGTGGACCCTTCCCTTGTGCATCTGCTCGACGGTGTGGCAGTCGTCCCTTCCATAGAGGTAGAATTTCTGGTCCAATTACAAAATGAGTGGAGTCGAGGGAATCTGAAGCGAGGTTGTTTTGACTCAGATAGACATCACGGACCGTGGCTTCTAAAGGCAAGAAAGA
>LVVU01000218.1 GCA_006954465.1 Candidatus Methanoprimaticola hominis | reverse complement strand
AGATGGTCAAGGCTTCCACGCCGCCGAACTCGGAGTTGCCGACATCCAGGGTGGTGCCTTCCAGCTTACGGGTGTCGCAGCTCTGGCGGCCGATGATCATGAACAGACCGGGGGTATCCAGCGGTACGGCAAAGGAAACCGCATAGTCCTTATCATCGGGACCCATGGACTGGGTGGGCATTACGATGACCTCGTGGGAGTTGCAGATACCGGTCTGGTGGGCCTTGGCGCCGCGGACTACGATACCGTCGGGGCGGCGCTCCACAATACGCAGGAACATATCAGGATCGGCCTGGGCGTGAGGTGCCAGGGAACGGTCTCCCTTGGGGTCGGTCATGGCGCCGTCAACGGTCAGGTCGGCCTCGGCGGCATACTTCATAAACTTCACAAAGTTCTCGTGATAGTTGGTGCCGTGGGCCTTGTCGCACTCATAGGTGGTGGAGAACAGGGCGTTGAAAGCATCCATACCCACGCAGCGCTGGAAGCAGGCGGCGGTCTTCTGGCCGCACAGGCGCTGCATCTTTACCTTCTTGATGAGGTCCTCGGTGCTCTGGTGGATGTGGGTGAAGCGGTTGACGCGGGTGCCGGTGTAGGGGGAAACCACGGTCATTAGGTCCTCATACTCGGGCATCTGGGCCAGGTCGTAGGTCATACGGACGGAGTTGAGAGAAGGACGCAGAATGGGGCTCTCGGTGGGGTTATTGTATCTCTCACCGAACATATAGATCTCCATTTTGATCTTCTTAATGCTTTCGATATACTGTTCGCCTGTCATCAGTGCCATTTTCGTTACTTCCTTTCTTTCTTTGGATTCATCGTTAGTCGGCTCTGTTTACGTGCAATTAGTACAGCTCGGTATAGATCTTGATCAAACGGTCACGATCCAGTTCCACAAAGTTATTGGCCATCAGGCGGCCCTGGTTCGCTATTACGCTGTCCGCAAATTCCTCGATCTGCTCACGGCTCATGCCGTACTCGTGCAGGGCCTTCTTCTGGATGAGGTTATTCAGCAGCTTCTCCAGCTCCTCATAAACATCCTCTACCTTGCAGCCCAGGATATCGGCGATGAACTGATTGAGCTGGTTCGGGTCGGTGATCTGGATCTTGGCGTCGATCTCGGTCTTCTTGACCTCGAAGGGGGCGTCGATCAGTGCGATCTTCGCGTTCTGGACGCTCTTGGGCATGCTGGGCTGGACGGGCTCCTTGTCGATGATCAGACCCTTGACGATGTAGGAGTTCTCCATGCTGGCACCCTCCTTCTTCACGGTCTGGATGTTCTTCAGGTCCACGGTGTAGTTGCCCTTCTTGTCCTTGTCGGCGACGGTCTTGACGGCATCGACGACGAGGTCGGAGAACTGCTCTTTGGAAGCATTGACCTGCTTGGAGATCATGGCGGTCTGAGCGATCAGCTTGAGGGTCTCGGTGTCGTTGATGGAGACCTTCATGGAGGTGTCCTTGAGGACCTCCTGGGCCTTGGCGTTGGCCATCCTGTATCCTTTCGCGATGATAGTGGGGTGGACGTTGGCGTCGATCAGGTCCCTTGCCTTCTTCAGGAACTCTCCGGCGAGGACCACGCTGGTGGTGGTTCCGTCTCCGACCTCTGCGTCCTGGGTCTTGGCGACCTCGACGAGCATCTTGGCTGCGGGGTGCTGGACGTCCATCTCCTTGAGGATGGTCACACCGTCGTTGGTGATGACGACATCTCCGACGGTGTCGACGAGCATCTTGTCCATTCCGCGGGGTCCCAGACTGCTCCTGACAGCATCGGAAATGGCCATAGCGGCTGCGATGTTGTTGAACTGAGCGTCTTTGCCCTTCTCTCTCTTGGTTCCTTCTCTCAGGATGATTACGGGTGCGTTGCCCATTCCCATATTCGTTCCTCCGAATCTTCCGCTATGCGGAATTCTAAGTCGGTTTATGTTAGAACTTCTATATAAGCATAGCACATCCATGAACAGCGGTTGGACGAGGAATCGGAAGGATGCGGATCGACGGTTCTCGCCTGCCCATGAGCCAATCGCGGATGTTGACCACGCGTATCCCGTCGATGTCGTCCAGGATGTATCTGTCGAAGGTTATGATCGTCTTCGGATAGTTGTCTCCTATATCACGGAACGGCCTGATCTCACGCTCCAGGGCCTCCGGGTTGGCCAGACTCATGCACACCTGATAATACGAGGGATTCCCGTTGGGGTCGGCGACGAAATCGATCTCCTTGTCTCCGACCGCGCACACGGCGACCTCCGCGCTACGATACTTCAACTCGCAGTACACCAGATTCTCCAGGATACCATCCAGGTCCTCCGGACGGAACGGGGCGAGATACGACCTTATCCCCAGATCCGACGCATAGAACTTGTCCGAAGTGCTCAGATACTCCTTTGTCTTCGAATCGATACGTTCGGAACGATAGATGAGGAACGCTTCCTCCAAGAACCCGAGATAATCCTCGACAGTCACATGACTGATGTCTATCCTCTTCGATTTCAGATAATCGGATGCTTTGCGAGGCGATGTGCGATCGCCGATATTCCTCATCACATACCTCAGAAGGTTGACGAGCCTGGCGGAGCCGCGAAGATTGTGGCGGCTCTCGACATCCCTCACGTACACCGTGTTGAAAACGCCGGCTATGACATCCGGAACTATCGCACGGGCAGGAGCGTCCATGAGCCTCGCTACGGCAGGCAGGCCTCCGTAACGAATGTACTCGTTCAACAGAACATCCTCGGCGACCCCCTTGCGGAAGATGGCATATTCCGAGAACGTCAGGGGCTGGACGTGAATCTCCACGGATCTCCCTGACAGCAGGGTGGCTATCTCTGATGAGAGCATCTGGGAATTGGACCCTGTTACATACACATCGGCATGGGCCTCGAATAAAGACAGTATCGATACCTCCCAATCCTCGACATTCTGGACCTCGTCGAAGAACAGGTATTTCCCGCGACCGGGGACGATGCGCGACATCACAT
>LVVU01000217.1 GCA_006954465.1 Candidatus Methanoprimaticola hominis | reverse complement strand
TAGCCGCCGTCGGCGCGGTGGATCCGGTCGGCACCCTCCTCCAGAAGGCGCCTGCTGATGTCATCGCGGAAGCACATCTGTTCGCAGATGCGGGATATGCGGTTATAACACCCGGGTGCGGCGTGGCCCCTCAGACCCCCGATGCCAACCTCTCCGCGCTTTCCAGCGCGTTCGAAAGCTAACATCGAAATACGGCCCCGTCCATCAGCGGAGCATGGGATTCCGCGTGACATTTCTCGGAACGGGCGGGGGCCGCCATACCACGATGTATCAGACCCGCTCCACCGGCGGATTCCTGATAGAGCACGACGGGAAGTTCCTCCACATCGACCCCGGACCGGGGGCGCTCACGCAGATGCAGAGGATCCGCTATGACGTCGCGAAGACGGATTCCGTCATAGTCTCGCACTGCCACCCCGACCACTACTCCGATGCCGCATGCGTGATCGAGGGGATGACCCGCGGAGGATGGGAGAAGCGCGGAAGCCTGTATGGATCGGAGACGGTGATCAACGGCGCGGGAGGGCTCGGACCGGCGTTCTCGCCGTATCATCTGAGCAGACCGGCCCATGTCTCCACATTCAAACCCGGCGACGTCCTCGATGTCGACGGCTTGAGGGTGGAAATCTGCAAAGCCGTCCACAGCGACCCCACGAACGTGGGGTTCAGGATGGACACGAGACACGGGATATTCTCGTACGTGAGCGATACCGAGTACAGCGACGGGATCGCCGACCAGTACAAGGGCTCCAGGGTGCTCCTCCTGCCTGTTACGACCCCCATGGGGAACAGGATCAACTACCACCTGTGCACCGACGATGCCGTGACCTTCGTGGAGAGGGTGAGACCGGAACTGGCGATCTTCATCCATCTGGGCATCGTCATACTGCGCAGGGATCCGACGATCCAGGCGAAGATGGTCGAGGACGCCACCGGGATCAGGACGATAGCCGGCGAGGACCTCATGACCCTCGAAGTGGGCGACAATCTCGTTCTCGGCAGGGCCGAAGCTCATGAGGGCAGCTGGATCCCCGATTCCGCTCCCTGATACGGGTAGAATCCGGCCGGACCCCAGAACGTGCTGCTGCCCGGCGGTCTCGTCCCCGAACCGATGTAGCCGACCGGGAGCTGGCTGTAGATGGTCTCCACCGCGTAGTAGACGACTCCGGAGTACTCCTCGGTGCAGGATCCCTCGACCGGAGGGTATGCATACAGCTTGTAGGGGCGGTACGGATCCAGCTCCTTCAGCCTCTCCTTGGAGGTCTCGGTGAAATCGTCCAGGGCGACCCCGCAGAACACGTGGCCGTTGGACCCTCCCGTCGCCGCCTTGTAACCGGCGACAGTGTACAATGCGCAGAGGAGTACCGAGGTGTCCTCGCAATCCCCGTACTGCAGGTTCAGGGTCTCCAGGGGCAGGGCCCAGTACTCGCTCTGTCCGTAGATCGAGTAGTCCTCTCCGAGCGATGCTCCATCGGAATCGTAGGCGTGGTAGGGGTATGCGATCGCGCACTGCGCGAACGAAGCCAAGAAATCCGCGTAGTCCTGCTCGTCATCCGGATCCCCTCCGATGCCGGAGAATGCCGATCTCAACGACGATTCCAGGGATCTGATGTCGTCCGTGATCGAGACGAGCGTCGGCAGCTCCGAGAAAAGATAGACGTGGGAGACGTTGAACTCCCTCCCGCGGTCCCTCTGCTCGGCCAGATCCCCTACATCGATGTCGTAGGAGACGGTGACATCGCACTTCCTCCCATCGAGATCGTATGTCCACTCGGAGGTCCTGTGCAGCGTCCCCGGGAACACGACCTCGAACTCCGCACCCGCGACGGAGATCCTGTACATACCCGGCTCCAGCTGGATCCGGTCCCCGGTACCGCCGTAGCCCTCGTAGAGACGCCAGGTGTACCTCTCCTTCACCATGTAGGACGAGAGCAGATCGTATACCTTCCAATCCTTGGGCAAATCGAAGGACACTGTGCATAACGACAGGTCGACATCCACCCCTTCGGGGTATGCATTTCCGTCGGGCTCCGGCGATACGCCGGGATCGTCCGGCCTGTCGGGGCCGGGAACCGTTCCATCCCCTCCGATCAGGAACAGCGCGGCGAGCATCAGGAGTATGGCGACGAGGACGGCGGAGAAGGCGGCCTTCATGCGGCGACCCCCTCGACCTTGACCGACTGGAGCCTCATGATCTCCTGATAGGACTCCTGACTCAGATATCCTACGGGAACGAACATCTCCGTCGTGGTCTCGCAGAAGAACAGGTTGACGCCGGTGGCGACGAGCTGCTTGCTGGTCAGCACGAGGTTCTGCGCCCACATCGGACTGGGGGCGAATTCCCTCAAGGCCACTGCAGCGACCATGTGGCCGGGTATCGTGGCGACCCCCGACTCGAAGCCGACCAGCCTGAACAGGGCCGCCGCCAGGAAGCACGTGTCCTCGCAATCCCCGTATCCGCGCTGTATCGTCTCCATCGGGTACGCCCAGTATTCGGACCTGCCGTACAGGAACAGGTCCCCGCTGCCGTCGTCATCGGACTGGATGGTCCACAGGTCTTGCGAGATCGGATCCGGATAGAGGATGCAGCATTGGACGAACGACAGCAGATAATCGGCATAATCCTGGCCGTCGGTGAGGGCCCCGGACCCGCGTACCTGGAGATACGCGGCCTTCAAGGAGCTCTCCAGACCCTGGAGGCAGTCGGTGACGATGTATCTCGAATCCTCGAGGGAATCCGTCGTATGCCTGACGGCCTGCGGATCGTCGGCGTATCTCAGATAATCCGAGAACAGGTATCTGAACTCCGCCGAATACGTATAGGACCTGTAGGGTGAGATGAACTGCGTCCACTCGTACTCCTTCTCGATGTATCCGTCGAGGGTCAGCGTCCCGGTGCGGGCGATGTGCCCGTTGGCGTACAATCTGACGTCGTATCTCCCGGGATCGCTCAGCTCGAGGACCGGACCGTAGCAGACGATG
>LVVU01000216.1 GCA_006954465.1 Candidatus Methanoprimaticola hominis | reverse complement strand
ATCTCATGGGTGTGGCCGTTGGCACACTCGATGGTGATCCTCCTCTTGGAAAGGGAGTCCGAGAGAAGGAGCATATCTACGGCACCCATGTCTAGCGCGTACCTGACCTCCTGCTCTCCGTAGCAGGACAGACCTCCGTCGGCCTTCCTGATCTCGGTGAACAGCCTCTGCATATACACCTTCTCCTGAGCCAGCTGCATGTCGCTGATGATGTTCTGGGAGTTCTGGACGAGCTCCCTGAGCCCGGACTCGTCGGTGTAACCCGTGTCGACGAGGGGGCTGACGACCTTCTTCCTGAGCTCGTGGTGCAGATACTCCTCTCCTCCTTGACGAAGAAGTCCTTTGTCGCTCCGGGCCCTCCGATGAGGATGCCCAGCAGCTCGGGGCGGTTGAGGAACAGCTCGGTGGCGTTGTCCGCGACCTTCTTGAAGAACTCATGCGCCGCGATCTCGATCAGCCTCTCGAAACGGACGGAGGACTGACCTCCCTGGTGATGCTTGCTCGGGACGAGGGAATCGAAGTGCTTCAGCACCTGGATCCTGCTTCCCGCGAGGATCCCGATGGTCGCCTCGGACCTGTCGATGGTGATCAGTCCGTAGCACTTCTTGTCGAGCAGCATCGACTGGAGCGGTTCCGTGAAGAATGTGGAATCGCACCTGTACAGGAATGCTGTTATGGCCTCGGGCGGGTTGATGACGTACTGGACCATCTTGGTCTGGTCGCCCGCTCTGGGGACCTCGCCGCAGAAGATCACAACACCGTTCGCCGGGGGCGCCTTGTACGTTTTGAGTCGAGCAGCGATGGAATCGATGGCGCTCTGGACGTTCTTCATCGTCGTCTTGGACTTGATGTTGGACGCCTGGGACTGCTCGTTCCTGAGATAGGCCATCACGTCGGAGATCTGCTTGGTCGCAGGCACGTAGACGGAGATGAGCTCCGTTCCCCTGCCCCTGTAGTTCTGGATCTCCTGCATATCCTTCTTGAAATCGTACTTGGCCCTGTCCTCTGAATTAGTTTCTCCCATGTGGGTCACCTAACGTTTTTATGTCAAGTGGGGATGATTAATAACAATATTGGTTGTGGTCCCATAGATAAAGTCGTGGTCTCGATCGGCGGTTCGGTGCTGATTCCTGGAAACAATGATTCCGATTACATAGCCAGACTCGCGAAGATGCTCCTCTCCGTGAAGGACGATGTGCAGCTCGCCGTGGTGTGCGGAGGCGGCAAGACCGCCCGTTACTACGCCTCCACCGGGAAGGAGCTCGGAGGAGACACCTACCAGCTCGACATCATGGGCATCGGTGCCACGAGGCTCAACGCCCAGCTCCTCGGACTCGCCCTCGGAGACATGCCCGAGAGGGTCCCCGAGACCGCTGAGGACCTCGCATCCGCATCAGCTCCCGGAAGGATCGTGGTCATGGGAGGAACGACCCCCGGCCATACGACCGATGCGGTCTCGACCATGGTCGCCCGCGCCATGAAGGCGGACAGGGTCGTCAACGCGACCGCCGTGGATGCGGTCTACACCGCCGACCCTCGCACCAACCCCGATGCGGAGAAGATCGAGAGGATGACCATAGCCAGACTCGGAGAGATCGTCTACAAGGATCATGACGCGTCCAAGTCGAGCGTCTTCGATCCCCTGGGCGTCAGGATAGCCCAGGAGTGCAGGATAGACATCTCGATGGTCGACGGGAGGAACCTCGAGGAGCTCCGCAAGGCGATCCTCGGAGAGCCCTTCGACGGGACCTTCGTCGATTCTCACTGAAGCGGCTCGAAGTCCTTCGACTTCACCGTTTCGAATCCCAAGGAGCGCGCGATCTCGGCGATCCTGTGCTCCTCCGGGCCCTTCATCGATTTCCTGTGGATGTACACAGAGTCCGTTCCGGTCGCCCTGCATGCATCCGTTATCATCCTGGCTATGTCCTCGTCATCGCTGTTCTCGAGCTGATAGTTGGGGATCATGTGGCCGAAGGCCACCCTGCTCTGGAGCACCGCCTCGGTGAACCTGGGGGCGTAATGCCCTCCTCCGATACCGACGAGAGGGCGGCACCCGTCGGTGGGCTCCGCCTCCGAGATGACATGTGCCAGTATCTCCGCCGAAGGCAGATCCCCCCAATGGGATTCATCGCTTCCGATCTCGATATAGAACGTGGGCTTCTCCAGATACGGGCCGTGATGGGTGACCTCGAAGCACACCTGCACCGCGGGATCCTTCGAGCGGGATGCGATGGCCCTGAGCGCATCTGTCATCGCGTACGGGGATGCTTTGACCAGCGTCTCCGACCTTCCTCCGAAGTCCGCATGATGGTAGTTCCCGATAGGGTGCACCGTGAGCGCGGGACGTCCGCTCTTGGCCGAATGCTTCGACATGACAACGACGGAATCCACCTTCACGCCGAAGGCCTCGGCCTCCTTGTCCAGGTCCTCGCGGTAGATGTGCATGTCGGGGATGCTCATCATGACGTCGTCCCCGCTCGAGATATAAGAGGCTCCATCGGCCTCGCCCATATCCTCCCACTCGCGCATCCGGAGGAGCGCCGCCCTCATGTTGACGGACGGGAGATCGACCTCGCTGCAGACCAATAGCCTGGACATGCCGCCCCCATCCCCCTCCGACGTTTACATTCTTCGGAAAAAGTGGTCTAAATTTGAACCATCGTAAACTCGTCCACCCTGCTTAAATCCCGATACCGCGAACGTCATCCATGAGCAAGCTGACCCTTCCCGAGAAGGTCCTCCTCCATCTGTACCGCTACCGGCACATATCGGAGACTGAGGATTTCGTCATCCCCAACGAACTCACGCAGAACGGCATCGCGGAAGCCCTCGGCATATCCCGGTCCCACGCATCCATACTCGTATCGAACCTCGTGGAGGACGGCCGCGTGGTCTGCCGGAAGGGACGCGTCAAGGGCAGCGAGAAGAACACCCGCAAGGTGTACTTCATCACGCCTCTCGGATGCGACCATTGCCGGAAGATCCTGGACGGAACCATCCCGAAGGAGAACCTGGACGCTGCGATGCCCCAGAACATCAACTACTGCTGCTCCGCGACGCTGTGGTCCCTTCCGAAGAAGGAGAGGGACCTCATCGGGAGCTTCATCGTCCTCAGGTGTCCCGTCTCCCGCAAGGACTTCGATTCGGACATCCCCGGCCTCCTGCCGTTCGATGACAGAGGCCGCCTGAGCATTAAGCCGGAGACGAAGGCGTGGTTCACCCAGAGGGCGGACACCGACACCCTGAGGGAATGGCACAGCAAGGCGGCGGACTGGTGCGCCGAGAGGAACTGCGATCCGAAGGAGAGATTGTATCATCTCTTCCGCTCGAACCG
>LVVU01000215.1 GCA_006954465.1 Candidatus Methanoprimaticola hominis | reverse complement strand
TTCTCCTCGACCTTCTCCTCGACCTTCTCCTCGACCTTCTCCTCGACCTTCTCCTCGACCTTCTCCTCGACCTTCTCCGATGATTGATTGGATACCGGCTGATGGAAATCGGGGTCAGGCACCTTCTGCTTCGACCTCAGTTGACGGATGTACCTCGGTTCTGGAGGCTCGGCGACCGCCTCCACCTCCTCGGCGGACATCACGGTGCACGGCGACGCCGGCTCGTAATGGACCGCTCCGGAGAGGAGCGGATCGCATCCCGATCCCGATGCGGAGAGCGTTCCGCCGGGAGCGATTTCGACCCTGACCAGGTAATCCTCGCCGTAGTTCAGGATCGATCTCACCTCGCAGCCCGTACCGGAAGGCTCGAGTCCGCGACGGTAGGCCATCCAGATGTCCCCCGAGGGTTCGGTGACGGGGCCGCCGGAGCTGAAGAAGATGCGATCGGCCGGATCCAGCGAATAGACGACGGCATCGTCGATGCTCGCCGTGAAACCGTCCAGGACATCGATGCCGAGAGCATCGAGGTCGACGACCTCCTGGAAGGTGGACGCCGCCCTGCGGCTGATGTAGGTCTTGAGGGGACCGTACTCCACCCGCCTCCCACCGGTCTCGAAGCTGAGGATGCACGGATCGTCGTCATGGCATCTGTACGGCTGGACTGTGAGCTCGAACACCTTCCCGTTGAATCTCAGACTCGGGGTCTTCCCGATGAATCCGCGGTCCGGGAGGATCGCGATCCTGGAGAGGTTCCCGGAGGTCCTGGAATGGATCACCCTGAACCAGCTGTCCTCCGACGAGGCGAGGATGGTCATCAGACCGGTGCCGTCCTCCATATAGGCCTCGTCGAACCTTATCCCGGAGCCTTCGATACGGCAATCCTTGTTGAACATCACATAGTAGCTGCCGTCGGGCGACATCAGATGGCGTCCTTCGGCATCGAAGAACAGGAAGTCGAAGAACCTGCCGCGGAAGACCGTGTTCCCATCGATGCGGACGTCGAACCGCTCCAACGGGTGG
This sequence comes from Candidatus Methanoprimaticola hominis, assembly GCA_006954465.1. Taxonomy (GTDB): domain Archaea; phylum Thermoplasmatota; class Thermoplasmata; order Methanomassiliicoccales; family Methanomethylophilaceae; genus Methanoprimaticola; species Methanoprimaticola hominis. The sequence goes on along the minus strand of LVVU01000215.1, from coordinate 3,069 downwards.
ACGCCCTCCTCCACCAGGTCGATGAGCTTCTTCTGGGTGACCGGTTCGTTCGCCCTCACGCCCATCCTTCCGAGGTCCACGCGGCGGCCTCCGCATCCGATCTCCAGCTGGAAGCGGTCCCCGTACAATCCGCAGTACGGAGGGATGAAGAGATGGACACGGGTACCCGAGAAGAACAATGCGGGGCCGGAACCGAGGAACTCGCGCCCTCCGCCGATTAGATTCTCATCATCATCTCCGAATATATCGTCGAAGGAGAGCTCCGATATGTCGCGGTTGCGGAGGTCCACCTGCCTCTCGTAGAGGGCGGAGGCCTTGGCGAGGAGCGCCTCGCGTTCAGCGCGCCTGGGATCGAAGATCTCCGGAACAGATTTCGGAACAGGCGCCATCGCGTGTTCCGTATCCTCGGGAGGAGCGGGAGGCTCCGGTATGGATGTCTCCTCGATATCGTCATCGACAGGCGAGGATCCCTCCTCCGATCCGAGGTTCGAATCCGATTCCTCCTCGATCGTCGAGGGTACGGGTTCCTCGGCCTCTTCGGGAGCCGGAGGGGCCGGTTCCCGGACCGTCTCATGGTCGACGGCCTTGGGTTCTGAGAATATATCGAAATTGGGGCAATCGTCATGACAGACGAACGAAACGAGATCGTCTTCCGATTCAGGAACAGCGACATCGGACGATTCCGTAACATCATCGATAGTAGCCGGGACCTCCGGTTCGGGGATCTCGGGGGCTTCCACCAGCTCCGCCGTATCGAAACGTCCCTTGATCGAGGTGAAGACGATATCGCCCTCCACGATCCCCTGGTCGACGATCCTGCCGTCGATGCTCAATGCGTGCCCTGTGCGATGGCAGGCGATGCATTCCCTGTCCGACCTGTCGATGAGACCCCCGTCGGTGGAGAACAGGAGGATGTCCTTCGCCGGGAATGACAGGACCTTCCTCCCGTCGATCCCGATGACGAATCCTCCGAACGGATCCAGGCCGAGATGGCGGACCGATATCTCATAATCGTCCATGATTCTGCATCCGCCGACATCGATAGACGGCGGCAGGGGGTAGAGGACCCTGGTCGAATCACCTTGGGTCACCTCCACCAGCATCCTGTCGTTCTCAGAGCACTCGTAGCACGACATCCTGATGATGAACTCGAAGGACGACATCGTCAGCCGCGGCGGAGGCCCGACGAAGCGGTATGCGGGCAGATGCGGGTCGGAGACCCAATCGCCCGTGTGCTTCATGATGGATCTGAGGATGCGCTTCCTGATTGCCGCATCCGACTCCTGCCTCATATCGTCGAGGGACAGGGAGCGGATCCCCCTCTCCTCGACCGGGGAGCAGACGACGGCCCCGTCCTCGAGGACCTGTCCGACCTTCAGCCTCTTCGGACGGACGACGGGCTTGGGGGCCTCCTCGACGGGGGCCTCCTCTTCCTCTATGTAATCGGGGATGGCGATGTCCGCATCTTCCTCTCCGTGCTCCACCTCGTAGAAGCTCGCCCGACCGGATGCTATCTTCTCACGGGAGATATCCGCGGGAACGAAGATCCTGGAGATCCCGAACTTCCACATCACCGCGCTCTCGAGATATCTGGCATCGCTCACCTTCCAACCGGATGAGGTGTCCGTGAGAACGAAGCACTCTCCTGCCGGGGTACTCGTCCTGGTGCCGTCACGGGTGAAATACAGCGCCTTCTCCTCGTGATGCTCGTACAGCACCTCGTCGCCGGAGCAGATAGTGTAGTGCCTGATGGGATTGAATCCGATCTCCGTCACAGGGAGTATCTGCTTGATGCGCACCCTGTACCCTCCGCAGCCCGTCGTCCCTGCCTGGGGGAGGGTGAACTCCTTGTCGCCCTGTTTGATGGTTATGGGCGGCTCCGGACCCTGTATGTACTCGAGCGGAGGGATCCTGATGTACGGCCCCTCCGACAACAGCATCAGGGAGACCGTTCCGACCACGAATCCGAAACGGGGGGTATGGGGCAGCATGCATGATTCCGGGAGGTTGCGGTAGAAGATACGGGCACGCGTCTTCTCGGTCCTCCCCGTCGGATCCCGGATCCATTGGGCGGATTCCCATCTGCGGGTGGATTCCTTCACCTCCGGAAGGAAGGATATCGTCCCCGGGACCCTCTTGACCTTCGGCCAGCGACGGGTGAGATCGAAGCTCAGGAAATCCGATGACGGAGACCCGTTGAAAGCCAGCACCGTGACACCCGGGAGGCGGGAGTGCACCGTGACGCAGCTGCCCGATCTCAACCAGATCGATGAGTAGGAGGGGATGGCGACATATTCGGCGGAATCGAGGTCGGTAGTCGCTACGAGAGATCCGTTGAGATATATCCGTCTCAATCCGTAAATGAAAGAAACCTCGCTCCCGTCGACGAGGATGCGGAATTCCGAGAATGGATCTATCCCGTATGCCGTCATGGATATGCTCTTGGGCTTGGTGACCAGGCAACCCCCCAGCGGGACGCCTTCGAGCCTTCCGCACTCGACCCTGCGGCCGTTGCTCTCCACAGACACCCCCAGCCTGTCTCCGAATCCGCCGTCGTACCATGGGATGATGAGATGGAGCCCGTCCTCCTCCAGCCTTATGGTCGGATATCCTCCGACCAATGAGCGGGACGGCTCGTGCAGCCTCGTGATGAACTTGCCTAAGGCCGAGGCTATATCCGTTCCGGCATCGAAATCCTCGATCAGGGATCTGCCCGAATAGTACTCTGGAAGATGGCTCGAAATCGACTCGGTGGCTGGTTCTTGGGTCATGGATAGTAGTTCCATCCATGCTATCCCGTTCAAGATTCTTAATACCGCCGTATGCCGGGTTTCCATGGATCAACGGCATCGGAGGCACGCCTGAGATGACGGATATCGATGTCGTAACGGACGACCGCATCGGATCAGGCATTTTACGAAACTAATACCGTACCGTCATACTGCATGCAGCGGTATCGCGCTAAATACTCACAGATGAAGACGGGGCGGGGGACCACGAATCCCCCAGGAGAATTCAGATGAAAGAGACATCTGAATCCAGGAGATCGAATAATCTCCGTATCCTCCT
>LVVU01000214.1 GCA_006954465.1 Candidatus Methanoprimaticola hominis | reverse complement strand
GAGATCATCGGAGACGGACTCGGAAAGGGAATGGAGGTCATCGGAGACAGGTTCGACAAGGCAGAGATCTTCCTGCCCCAGGTCGTTGCCGCATCCAAGACCATGGAGCTCGCACTGAAAATCCTCGAGCCCCTCATGACCGCCGGCGCCGGATCCCTCAAGGGATGCGTCATCATGGGAACCGTCGAGGGAGACATCCACGAGATCGGAAAGAACGTCTGCTGCGCTATGCTCCGCGGTGCGGGATACAGGGTCATCGACCTTGGACCGGATGTGTCCGCCCAGGACTTCATCGACGCCGCCGACGAGAACGAGGCTCAGGTCCTCGGTGGATCCGCACTCATGACCACCACGCTCGAGGCCCAGAGGGAGCTCGTCGAGGCTGTGAAAGAGATCGAGGCCCCCTACAAGTGCATCTTCGGAGGAGCCCCCTGCAGCCAGGAGTGGTGCGACGAGATCAACGCCGACGGATACTCCGAGACTGCTAACGAGATCATCGGACTGGTTGACAGGCTCACCCAGTGAATGAAAAACCACCAGGAGGAATCAAAATGGCAGTTACAAGGGCACTCACGATCCCCGACGTCTACGAGAGATTCGTCAAGGGAAAGAAGGTAAAGGTCGAGGACTGGGATTACCAGATCACCCCTCAGAACCTCACCGCTCTGAAAGAGAAGTACAAGATCAAGATCGAGCGCGACCAGATCGTCCCTGAAGACAAGGACATGATCAACAGGCTGTTCCAGGCAGGACTCGAGATGCTCGTGACCACCGGATACTATTGTCAGGATCTCGGAAGGGTCATGCACGTCACCGAGGAGGAAGTCTGGGAGGGAATCAAGAAGACCCCGACCAAGCTGATCCTGGGAGAGGGGAAGGACATCGCAAGGTTCTACCCCAGGCACGGAAACAGCAACGTCAAGCCGATCATCCAGGGAGGACCCACCGGATCCCCCATTTCCGAGGATGTCTTCGTCCAGGTCATGCAGTCCTACGCCCAGGAGGGTGTTGTCGACACCATCGTCAACGGAGTCATGACCACCATTGAGGGCAAGCCCGCCAAGACCAAGACCCCCTACGAGATCCGTGCCACCATGGCCGAGCTCAGGGCCGTCAAAGAGGCGCGTGTCAGGGCCGCTAGGCCCGGCATGGGTGTTTAGGGACCTGAGACGCCCCTGTCTGAGGCAGGGCGTCTCTGCGCGGACCTCCCCAATGCGGGACACAGGATCACCGATGCGCACGAGTGCTCCCAGCTCAACGAGCTGAAGATGGACATGACCGGTCTGAACATGCTGGCCGGCTGGACCACCGTCGGAGACACCATCATGATCGAGCAGATGCCCATCCTCGGAGGATACACCGGAGGTGTAGAGGAGACCGCCATCTGCGACGTAGCAACCACACTCGGATCCTTCGCGTGCTTCAGCGGTAACTTCCACCTGGACGGACCTATCCACATCAGGTGGGGAACCACCATGGCAAGGGAGACCCTCCAGGTCGCCGCATGGGCCGCCGCAGCCGTCGATGCCAACACCGACCTGCTACTCGCGAACCAGTACTACCCCATCGCAGGACCCTGCACCGAGATGTGCCTGCTGGAGACCGCCGCTCAGGCCGTCACCGACACTGCGTCCGGAAGAGAGCTCCTGTCTGGATCCGCTGCCGCCAAGGGAGTCGTCCAGGACAAGACCACCGGAATGGAGGCCAGGATCATGGGTAACGCATCCGTCGCTACCTGCGGAATGAAGATCTCCGACGTCAACGAGATCCTCAACAAGCTGATCCCCATCTACGAGGCCCAGTACACCAACGCGCCTCAGGGCAAGACCTTCCAGGAGTGCTACGACGTCAAGACCGTCAAGCCCACCCAGGAGTACCTGGATGTGTACGACAAGGCGGTCCAGCAGCTCAGGGACCTCGGTCTCGACATCAAGCACTGAGAGCAAACCACAACCAACAGGGACGGGTCGACCGACACATCGGCCCGTTCCGCCCCCTTCGCGCCATATCATCCGGCGTGACGCGGAGGGGGCCAACTAAGCATTCTGATTTTCCTCTAGCCGGATATTACCAATTGTGTGGTAGAGGCATTCGATATAAGTCGAATCCTGCGATTAGCCACGCCATAGGTGTATCCAGTGAGTTTCGACAGAGCCCTAGAGGACATAAGATCCGGACGTCCGATACTGGTCTACGACTTCGACGACAGGGAGCGTGAAACCGATTTCACGGTAGCTTCCCAGTTCGTCACGCCCTCCATCCTCCGCATGATGAGGAACGATGCGGGCGGTCTCATCTGCACGACCATGCCCGGCCCCCTCGCTTCCGAGATCGGGCTCCCTTTCATGTCCGACGTCTATTGGGACGATTCGGCGAAATACCCTCTTCTGGCGGCCATGGCCCCTACGGATATCCCCTACGACCGCACGAAGTCCTCCTTCGGCGTCACGATCAACCATAGGGATACATACACGGGGATCACCGACAACGACCGTGCTCTGACCATCACGAGCTTCGTCGACACGATCTTCAGCAGGTCCCCCGTCGAGCGCATACGCGCTGAGATGGGGGAGCGCTTCAGGGCCCCGGGCCACGTCCATCTCCTGAACACCACCGACAGGATCCTGCAGGACCGCAAGGGACACACCGAGCTATGCACCGCCATGATGTACATGGCCGGTGTCAGACCGTCCGCCACCATCTGTGAGATGATGGGGGACGACGGCGGTTCCAGGTGCAGAGCGGATGTCGAAGCCTACGCACAGGATAAGGGCCTCTCATTCATCACCGGCGACGAGGTCATCGAGAGATGGAACAAGTTCATGGAGGCCGGCGGCCTCCTATGACCAGAGTGATGGCGTCAGGGGTGTTCGACCTCATCCATCCCGGCCACATCTCCTACCTCGAGCAGGCCCGTTCCTACGGCGACGAGCTCGTCGTAGTCATCGCCTGCGACAACACGGTACGTGCGAAGAAGCACGAGCCGATCACGCCGGAGACCATGAGGGCCCGCGTCGTCGGAGCTCTCA
>LVVU01000213.1 GCA_006954465.1 Candidatus Methanoprimaticola hominis | reverse complement strand
GTGTCCGGCCTTCTCCATGTGGAGCGCATCGCGGGCCCAGGCGGTGGCCTGGTGGGATGTGGGACCGGAGGGCTTGTCGAGGATGATGACCCCGCCGCGGAGGAGCTCCCCCACGGTGCGGTCGGACGGCCGCTTGCCCCATTTGTCGGGGATCGCGTCCGGATCCTTAACTACCATAGCGGGCATGCAAGCCCTCCAGGATGGTTTCGAGAACCTCATCGGGAGTCATGTTGTCCGTATTGAGGATCAGATCGTACACGCTCAGGTCGTTGATGTCGATGTCGTACCACTGCTTGTAGCGCTTGGCTTCGGACCTCTGCCTGTCGAGCGTGGCGGCGGTGGCCTGCTCCAGGGTCTCCCCTTCGCGCAGACCGACCCTCTTCATACGGACCTCGGGGCTGGCGTCGATATGGATCTTGAACGCATCGATGCCGTTCCTCGTGAGCATGTATGCCGAGAGGCGGGACTCGAGGATCAGGTCCTCGTGGGTCCTCGCCATCTGGAGGATCCTGCCGTCGATCATGTTGTCGATGGCCGGATCCTGCTCGGCGATCTCGCCGAGCTGGGATAGGGTAAGGTGTTTCTCTGCGGCCAGCTCCCGGAAGATCCTTCCGAAGACCACGGCCTCCAGTCCGAGCGTCTCAGAGAGCTTGGCGCAGGCGGTCGTCTTCCCGGATCCGGGGGGACCGCTGATGGTTATCCTCATTCGATCTCAGCCTTCTTGACCGCGAGATCCAGCTCCCTGAGGTTCTTCTTCAGGAAGATGTATCTGATCAACCTGTTCTCGATCTGCCCGATGGGCAGGCTCACCATGGTGTAGATGACGATCCATGAGGGCATGAACCCGAGCAGGTACGTGTTCAGGTCGTAGCCCTGGGACCACGGGATGTTCACCAACGGGATGTTCTCCGCGTCGAAGTACTGGCCCGTGACCCCCTGGAAGTCCCCAACCAGCAGGAAGTACCAGACCCAGGCGTACATCGGCAGCAGGAAGATCATGGTTATGGGCATGGTCTTCATCTGCTGGGTGCTCGCCTCCATGGACATCGCCATGATCTGGGGCTGCATCTCCTGGAGCTTCTTCATCTTGAACAGGTTGTTCTCGATCCTGGCCTGGCGGAACTCCTTGTTGAAGTCGCTCTGGATCTGCTGGTTCCTCGCCATCTTGATCGGGTCGGTCATCAGGCTCCTGACGATGGTGCTCACGGTGATCATGATGAGACCTGCGATCACCAGCGTCAGGACCGGATACTTGCCGTCGAATGCGATGACGTTGAACACGACGTCCAGGGCCTGCCCAATCTGGGCCCTGAACATCATGACGACCATCATGATCATCAGGACCATCATCATGCCGATCATCGTCTTGGACGACATCGGCGGGGCCTGCTGCTGGACCTGCTGCATGCTCTGAGGACTTCCGGGGTTCGGCACCTGCTCACTCTCCGCTACCGAAGAATCCGCGCATCACCGGGTTCATCTCCATCATCTGCTCGCGGCCGATGGCCTCGTACAGGTGGATGACGATTCCTACCGTCAGCAGAACTCCTGTTCCGCTGGCGTTACCGGTGGTTCCGATCATATCCGCACAGGCTGCCAGGGCTCCGACCATGGCTCCCGAGAGGATGGTGATGGTGGGGATGTACCTCTCCAGCACCCTCTTAAGGACACGGGGGTCGCGCCTGAATCCGGGGATCTGCATACCGCTGCGCTGGATCTGGTTGGCCACTGATTCCGGACCGAGATTCGTGGTCTCGACCCAGAACTTCGCGAACATGATCGATCCCATGACCATCACCGAGAAGTAGATGGCCATGTGCGCAAGGTTCTGCACCGCATTGTGCCCGTTGCCGTACTGAGTCGGGTCCAGGATGGGCATGAGCCATGTGTTCAGTCCCGTGGGGGCCGACAGGTACCATGCCAATCCGCCTGCTGCGGTCGTGGATCCTTCCTCGAAGTAGCCCAGAGCGGCGTTGCCTCCGAGGAGGGGGATGCTGCTGAGGAAGCCGTTGCTGTAGAACAGCAGGGCCACCATGCTCACGATAGCCAGCAGGGAGGACATCAGGATGACCGGGATGTTGCTCGCGTACATCAGCTTGATCGGATAGCGTCCCCTGGCGCCCCTGGCGTTGCCGTGGGACAGGGGGAGCTCGATACGTGACGACTCCAGGTATGCGACCACGAAGAAGATCACGATGGTTCCGACCAATGCGATCATAGGATTCGCATTGTTCAGGAACACCTGCTCGTAACCTCCTGCGGCCCACTGCTCCGGAGTAGCGTTGAACACGTAGTACAGCGCCATCGGGATCGTACCCGCGGGAGGATTGGAGAGGCTCATCGCGGAGTTCATATCGACGGCGTTCCAGTTGAGCGCTCCCGTGAAGAGAGCCTGGGCTACACCGGCAGCGATGAAGAGCGATATTCCGCTCCCGATTCCCCATTTGGATACGACCTCGTCCATCATGAAGAGGATGTAGGATCCCGCGAAGAGCTGCAGGATGATCAGCAGCTTGGCCCCCGCGGAACCCAGGAGGTCCTCAGCGCCCGAGGAGGGCACCAGGTATCCGAATACCTGGGGCGCCGACTCGAACAGGATCATGACGATGACGAGGAGCTTGAGGACGGACTGGTAGCAGGCCTTGTCCTCGCGCTTCGTCAGGTCGAGTTTGATGATCTTCGCACCGACGAACAGCTGCATTATGATTGATGCAGTGACGATCGGCCCTATGCCGAGTTGCAGTATGGAACCGGAAGCTCCTGCCATGATGGTCCTATACTGAGCGAATATGTCCAGCGACTTGGCTTCGTCCAAGCCATACAGGTACACATTGGTCATCACGAAGTAGAGGACCAATATGATGATGACCCACATCATCTTAGTCCTGAAATGCACGTGGCCTTCAGGACGTTTGACGGAGGGCAGCCTGTCGCTCAAGGGCTTTACCTTGTACAACAGGCTAGGTGTCTCTTCCATCCCTATCTACACTCCCGACAGTTATCTCACTCTGCGGCCGCCGCTTCAGCAACGGATC
>LVVU01000212.1:3231-4663 GCA_006954465.1 Candidatus Methanoprimaticola hominis | reverse complement strand
GATCTCGATCCTCTCGACGGGTTCGGTCACGGTCATCCTTATCCATCCGTCGGCGGACTCGCCGAATCCGGATCCCGGCGTCACGATGACTCCGAGGTCGATCATCTTCTGGGTGAAGTCGAAGGACGACATGCCGCAGTTGAACCATACATAGAATGTTCCCTTGGGCATGGCGCACTCGAATCCCAGCTCCCTGAGGCCTTCGACCAGCATCTTGCGCCTCTCGGCGTAGATGTTCATGTTGTCGACGACGCACTGGGGCGGCTCCCCGTTGGGTCCGTACATGGCCAGGGCCTTCTCGGCAGCCTTCTGGATGAAAGCGGGGGCACCGGAATCGATCTGTCCCTTGCACTTGGTCAGTCCGNNAGATCGGGGTTCCCGACAGCGTATCCGAGCCTGAATCCGGTCATGCAGAACGTCTTGGAGAACGATCCGAACTCGATGGCGTCGGGTCCGACCTGCAGGATGGAAGGCGCCTGGTATCCGTCGTAGCACATCTCGGAGTACGCGGCGTCGTAGCACAGGATGGTCTCGTTCTTCTGGCACCAGTCGTAGACTTTCTTCAGGTAATCGAAGTCGCAGGTGGCTCCCGTGGGGTTGTTCGGGTAGTTGAGGTACAGCATCCTGGCGCCCTCGGGACAGTCGTCCACGTCGAGGAGCCAGCCCTTCTCGGGCTTCAGGGGGACCTTCACGCACTTAGCCTCGTTGAAGAGGGTGGCCGCTCCGGAGTACACGGGGTATCCGGGCGAGGGGGCGATGATGGTCTCTCCGCAGTTGACGAAGGCCTGGGCGATGTTGAAGATGCCTTCCTTCGAGCCGATGGTGATGCACACCTGGGTGTCGGGGTCGATGTCGAGTCCGAACCTCTTCTTGTACCACTGCGCAACGGCCACGCGGAGGGACCTCTCGCCCTGGGAGGACGAGTACTTCTGGTTCTCGTTGATGTGCGCCTGCTTGCACATCTCGTCGACGATCTCATCGGGGCACGGGAGGTCCGGGTCTCCGATCCCGAAGTCGATCATGTCCCATCCCTCCGCCTTCTTGGCGGCTGAGAGCTTCTCGAGCCTCACGAAGAGGTACGGGGGGATCTGCTTGAGTCTGTCTGCCTGTTCGTATTTCATGAGTGTCACTCCATGTCCCCGGTGAAGACGAGCTCGGCCGGCCCTTCCATGAGCACGTATCCGAGGTCCTTGTCCACCGTTATCCTGAGCCATCCTCCGGGCAGGTGCACGTCGACGGGCGTCCCGAAGGGCACCAGTCCGTTGAGCGCCGCGGCGGTGGTGGTGGCGCATGCCCCGGTCCCGCAGGCCAGGGTCCATGCGGCTCCGCGCTCGTAGACGCGGATGTATATCTTGCCGTCCTCGACCCTGCAGAACTCCACATTGGTCTTGCGGGGGAAGAACGGGTGCCTCTCGAGTATCGGGCCCAGCCT
>LVVU01000212.1:0-3043 GCA_006954465.1 Candidatus Methanoprimaticola hominis | reverse complement strand
CTTGAAGACCTCTGCTCCGAGGTCCCCCGCCAGGGTGTGGATGGTCATCGTGTCTCCGGGTACGATCTTGTGGTCGGCGGCGTACTTGGCGACGCATCTGATGCCGTTGCCGCACATCTCCGCCTCGCTTCCGTCCGCGTTGATGATGCGCATGGTTATGTCGGTGCCTTCCCCGGGCATGACGTAGAGGACGCCGTCGGCGCCGATCCCGTAGTGCCTGTCGCAGGCGCGCCTGCACCATTCCGTATCGATCTCCAGATCCCCGGCGGTCCCGTCGAGGAGGATGAAGTCGTTCCCGATGCCCTGGTATTTCCAGAATCTCATCGTGCGAGCCTCTCGGGGATGATCTGGTGTCTCCACAGGTCTTCGAAGTCCTCTGCTTCGCGGATGAGCTCGGCCTTTCCTTCGTTGACCATGACCTCCGCGCACAGGGGGCGGGAGTTGTATCTGCTGGACATGGAGAATCCGTATGCTCCGGCGTTGTAGACGGCGACCAGGTCTCCGACCTGGGGGTCGGGGAGGACCCTGTCGTGGGCGATGTAGTCCCCGGATTCGCAGATCGGTCCGACGACGTCGTACTTGTCGGTGCATGCCTTGCCGAACTTGTTGGCGAGGGCCACATGATGGTACGAGTCGTACATGGCGGGGCGGATCAGGGTGTTGAATCCCGCGTCCACTCCGACGTACTTCTTCACTCCGGTGTCCTTGATGTCGTTGACCGTGGTGAGCAGGACGGTGGAGTCGCAGACGATGTACCTTCCCGGCTCCAGGACGATGGGGTCGATGTCCGTCTCCTCCTGGATCATGTCGGTGAGGTTCATGGCGAGCTCGCCCACGTCCATCTCCTCCTCCTGGGGCTTGTACGGGACGCCGATGCCGCCTCCCATGTCGATGAACTCCAGGTCGATGCCGAGGCCCTTGATCTCGTTGACGAGCTCGATGAGGACCTCCATCATGTCCATGAACGGTTCCACGACCTGTCCGCCGGAGCCGATGTGTGCGTGGATGCCCTTGATGTTGAATCCCAGGTCCTTGGCCCTGGCGTAGGTGGAGATCACCTGGTCCAGGGGGATGCCGAACTTGGCGCCCTTGTTGCCGGTGGTGACCTTGGCGCTGTGGCCGGATCCCACGCCGGGGGTGATCCTGAACGAGACGTCCGCGCAGGGGGCGATCTCCGCCAGCCTCTCCATCTCGCAGGCCGAGTCCAGGTTGATCATGACGCCGGTCTCGGCGACCTGCTTCAGCTCCTTGTCGGAGACGTTCACGCCGGTGTACATGATGCGGTCCGGGGTGAATCCCGCCTTCAGGCAGGTCAGGACCTCTCCGATGGAGACGGCGTCGATCCCGGAGCCCTCCTGCTCCAGCACCCTCAGGATGGCGAGGTTGGTGTTGGCCTTGCAGGCGTAGTGGATCTTAGTGTTCATGAACCTGGCGAACGCGTTGTACACGTTGCGATAGTTCTCCCTGAGCCTCTGCTCGTCGGTGACGTACACCGGTGTTCCGAACTCGGCCGCGATATCGACGGCGGATGCTCCGCCGATCATCATGATTCCGTCCTCGGACGGGAAGTCGCGCATCATCGGTGGTCACCTATGAACTTCTCGTGGAGCGTGCGCACCACGTCGATCACCTTGCTCATGGGGACGACGAAGTTGAGGGATACGTCGGATGCGCCCTCGGAGATCATCTCCACGTTGGCGTTGGACTCCTTGACGGCTCCGAAGATGTCGCCGGAGACCCCGCACTTGTCGAGCAGGTTGTCGCCGACGGCGCAGATCAGGGCGACGTCGTTCTTCACGTCGATCCTCTCGATGTCCCCTCCGCTGAGCCCGTTGAGCTGCCTGAGGGTCTGCTTCACGTCGTTGTTGTGGACGAGGAACGCGACGGTGGACAGGGACGTCGAGATCGAGTAGATTATGACGTTGATGTCCGCGATCTTGTCGATGATGCGCGCCACCATGGCGGGGCGGTACGCGATCTCCGCCGAGCTGATCGTGATGATGGAGAGGTCGGTCTTGGCCGCGACGGAGCGCAGCATCTCTGAGGTGCTCTTCCTGAGGTGGTGGATCAGGGTTCCCGGCTCCTCCGGCTTGAAGGAGTTCTTCACCTTCAGGGGGATGTGCTTGAGCCTGACGGGCTCGATGGTCCTGGGGTGGAGGACCTTCGCGCCGAAGTACGCCAGCTCCGCAGCCTCGCCGAAGTTCATCTCGGGGATCTTCTTAGCGTCGGGGATGATCCTGGGGTCGGCGGTCATGAATCCGTCGACATCCGTCCAGATCTCCAGCATGTCGGCGTCGATGGCGTTGGCCACGACGGCCGCCGAATAGTCGGAACCGCCGCGTCCGAAGGTCAGAGGGACCTTCTCCGAGTTGATGCCGTAGAATCCGGTGATGACGGGGATGATGTCCATGGAGAGCAGGGGCCTGACCTTCATGGTCATGCCGGTGGCGGTGTTCAGCAGGTCCGCCGAGCCGTTCCCGGGGCGTCCCTGGGCGACGATGCCCGCATCCTCGGAGGTGAGGGCGACGGACTTGATGCCGTTCTTCCTCAGCAGGAATGCGAGGATGAGGGAGGAGAAGCGCTCGCCCTGGGAGGTGAGGCCGTCCCTGTAGAACGGGTTCTCGCGGTCTGCCATCAGGGCGTTCCTGAATCCGGTCATGCGGGACTCGAACTCGGTCATGAACTCCTGCATGTCCTCTCCGTCCAGAAGCTGGGCGGCGGTCATCAGGTGCTTGTTCCTGAACTGCTCCACGATGCCCTCGGGGTCGATCAGCGGGTTGTCCGCGACGTTGACGAGGAAGTTGGTGATCCCCGACATGGCGGAAACGACGACGACCCTGTCGCCTTCTGTATTCGCTACTATCCCTGCTACCCTCTTGAGGGCCTCGGCGGATCCAACGCTGGTACCGCCGAACTTCATTACTGTGATCATTGGTCGAACACCTCTAGTTGATCGTGATTCATGCGATCCCCAGACCCTTGAGCACAGGGTCCAGCTTCGCCTTGCCGGCCTCGGAGAGCGGTGTCAGAGGGAGCCTGGGCA
>LVVU01000211.1 GCA_006954465.1 Candidatus Methanoprimaticola hominis | reverse complement strand
TGATGACAAGGACGGGTTGTGCGTATAATAACAGCTGTCTGTAATGTTTGTAATAGCTATTACTCGGAATCCACCAACTCGCATGTCACCTAGCTTGTCGAGGGATGGTCCGAGACAAAGAACGGGAATGTGAAATACAGGCCAGGAGACACATTCGAAATCGCCGGGAACGTGAACCTCTACCCGGTCTGGAAGGAGCTGCCGAAATACACGATCACCTACCATCTGAACAACGGCAACATATCGCAGAAGTCCGTCTACAAGGGCGAATCGACGACCGTGGACGTATCAGACAGCAGAACAGGACACGAGTTCCAAGGCTGGGCGATAGTTTCCGGAGGCGAAAAGAGATACGATGTCGGAGTACAGATCACTCCGATCTCCTCTATGGATCTCTATCCGGTTTGGAAAGCCGTATACACGCCGGAACCCACGCCGACCCCTACCCCGACACCGGCAGTCAAATACAAGGTAACGATCAACGGCACACCCAATCTCATAGAGGCGGGAAAAACCGTGACCCTGCCCGATGGACCGACAAAGGAGGGATGCACCTTCCAGGGCTGGGCCGTTGAGGATGGAGGGGCTGCCCTCTACAAGGTCGGAGAGAAAGTAGAGATTACTGAAAACATGGTCTTCTACCCTGTCTGGACAGCAGATCCCGCGGATGATGATCCTACCGATCCGGGAGGACCTTCCGAGCCTGCGGATCCTTCGAAACCGTCGGAGAAGGATGATGAACCCGAAGGACCGACGGATCCTTCCGATCCGGCAGCCCCTTCTGAGCCCTCGCAGAAGGACGAACCTGCAACGGACGACGAGACGGACACCTCCGACACGGACGCATCGTCCGATTCGGATGGCGGTTCCGGCCTGGGCCTAGCCTCAGTGGCCGCGATAGCCGGCGTCACCGTCGCGGTCGCTGCACTCATGGTCATGATCTTCAGAAGAACCTGAGGTCTGACGAACGTCGGCGCGAGCCGACCCCTTACCCTCGTCCATCGAGAGGGAAACCCTGTGCGGGAACGCACGGGCGTCTTCACGCCCATGGTCCGGCCGATAACGCCGCTGGTCCCCAGCTCTCAGGCTCCATGCTATAAATACGGCGCAATCCTAAGCCCGGTCGATACTATGGGCGCTATACGTCTCGGGAAGAACCACCTCAGGTGGTGCCGCAGCTGCAACCTTCCAATCCTGGAATCCAAGGAATGTCCTGTATGCTCCGCCCCGACGGAAGAGATGGTCCTGACGCCTCCCGGGGATGCGAGGCCCGCCTTCGATTTCGACATCGAGATGATCAGGGCCCTGCTCGACAAGGACTACGGCCCGGGATCCGGACTCGCCGTCCTGCCCGAGGGGCATGTGGTCATCCTCAGCAAGGCCCCGGCCCTCGACCGCATGGACGAGGTCGTGGTCGACGGCGTCATCGTCGCAACGGTGCGCTACGACATGGGCATCGGATGGAAGGCCATCCTCAGGATGCAGGGCGCGCTCAGACTCCCCAAGGTGGCATCCAAGGGATGGGTCGTCTGCGATCCTGGAGCCATCAAATTCGTCCAGGAGAGCAAGAACCTCATGGCGCCCGGAGTGACCGACGCCTCCCCCGACATCAAGGAGGGGGACGAGATCATCATCCTCTCGCCCGATAGGGAGATCGTCGCCACCGGGATGGCCAGGATGTCCGGGCCCGAGATGGTCGAAGCGACGAAGGGCGTAGCCGTGAAGACGAGATGGTACAAGCCCGAGGAGGCCGCACCCGTAGGCGCCGCCCACACATGGGACGAGGTCGTCGAGGCCAACAGGGACGTCATCGAGAAGAGGGTCGCGGAGGCCACGGGATTCATCAAGAACACCATCGCCAAGCACGACCTGCCAGCGATCGTATCGTTCTCCGGAGGGAAGGACAGCCTGGTCACCCTCCTTCTAACATTGGATGCGGGACTCGACCTGCCCGTCCTGTTCGTGGACACGGGGCTGGAGCTCAACGAGACCGTCGACCACGTCCACGACGTCTGCAAAAGGCACAACCTCAAGCTCATCGAGGAGCACGCGCCCGCCGATGCGTTCTTCGGCAATCTCGTGTACTTCGGACCGCCTGCGAAGGACTACAGGTGGTGCTGCAAGACCAACAAGCTCGGACCGACCGTCGGAGCGATCACCAAGAACTTCCCCGACGGCGTCCTGTCCTTCATCGGACAGCGCAAGTACGAATCCGAGGCTCGCAACGCGAAGCCCAGGATCTGGAGGAACCCCTGGACGCCCGGACAGGTCGGGGCATCCGCCATCCAGAACTGGTGCGCCATGCACGTTTGGCTCTATCTGTTCATGAAGAAGGAACCGTACAACGTCTGGTACACCCGCGGGCTGGACAGGATCGGCTGCTTCCTCTGCCCCGCTTCCGATCTGGCGGAATTCCAGATGATCGCGGGCAAGAGCGACAGATGGGACCAGTGGGACTCATTCCTCGACAAGTACATGGAGGAGCGCGGACTCCCGCCGGAATGGAAGGAGTTCGGACTCTGGAGATGGAAGAACGCCCCCAAGTCCATCCGCGAGGAGGTCAGCAGGATCACCGGCAAGGGCGTCTCCGAGCTCACGAGGCAGACCAAGACCCCGGAGAGGGGACCGCTCGTCATGAAGGTGCAGGACGGATTCAGCCCCTGCACCATGGGATACAGCATCGAAGCGGGTCTCTCGAGGCCCATCGATCTCGATGCCGTCGAACCGTTCTGCCATGCCCTCGCATGGATCGTGGAGAAGGACCCCGACGGGGAGTTCATCAACGCGGGATTCACCACCATCTATCGCGAAGGCTCCATCATCGCCAAGGCGAACGTGGAGAACGACGCCAGGATGCATATCGACCACGCGTTCCAGGTCATCGTCCGCGCCGAGCAGTGCGTCGGATGCGGCCTCTGCGCCGCCAGGTGCGATCCCGGCGCCCTCTACATGGAGAACGGCAAGGTGAAGATACACGAGGACGATTGCATATTCTGCAGGGACTGCTTCGGACCCTGTCCGTCCGTCGACTTCGTGAGGGACGACAAGGAGGAAT
>LVVU01000210.1 GCA_006954465.1 Candidatus Methanoprimaticola hominis | reverse complement strand
TATGCTCGGGATGCGGACGCGTCGTGAAGAAGGACCTCAGCGTGAGGGTGCATAACTGTCCTGGCTGCGGTCTGATCATCGACCGCGACATCAACGCTGCCAAAAACATCTTGAACCGCGGGTGGGCCTGCCACCCCGACCCGGTCTGATGGTCGAATCGCCCCGCACTCGGGCACGATGAACGGTATAGTGCTAGATATCCGTTCATCTTAGGTTGATATATTATCGAGGACGAAGGTCCTGGTCTTCCGGAGGCCCTTCCGCATCCCGATAGAAGTGGGATGCGGGGGTACTGGCCTGTGTTCAGTTTTTCGCTATGACCACGTCGCCGTAATCGTCGGCGAGCTTGCGGGGCATGGCGTACCTGCACTCGGTGCAGTACAGGCCCTCTCCGTTCTTGGAGCGGACCATCTCGGTCTTGCACCTGGAGCACAGCGACCTGATGCATCCGAGGTGCGGGTCCTTGGTGGTGAGTTGGAGTGAAGGCTTGGTCTCGGTGACCTTGGCCCTGATGTAATCGCCCTTGCGGAGCTCCCCGTCCACGTTGTCGGTGTACTTGGGGGAGATCTTGGAGACGTGGATCGTGGCGTAGGTCTCGCCTCCCACATTCCTGTCGCTTCCGTCCTTGGCGATGACGTCCGCGGTCGCCATGGTCTTCCTGATGTCGGCGACGACCGCGTATACGATATCCCCCTTGTGGAGGATGTTCGGAGGGTTGGGGCAGGCGATGCTGGCGGTGCAGCTGTCGTCGTCGAGGACGAGGGTGCCCACCTGGGCGGCGTAGACGGTGCCGTCCTGAGCGAATGTGCCCTCTCCTGCCGCATATTCCTCCTCAATGGCGACCTCGTCGCCGGGCATGACAAATTTGGAATCCATTGAATCACCTGATGCCGACCGCCGCGACTTCGACGGTCTGTTTCGTCCTCTTATGGAATGAGAACAGATGCGGGATTTCGTACTTATATGTTCTACGCCAGAAAATCGACTTGTCGTGCTTGTCGCAGAACGACTCCACGAAGTCGAGGGTCTCGGCCATGTGGATGGAGTAGACGCAGTCCGAGAGGGACAGGGCCTTCTCCAGAAACGGGCGGTCCGCATGGAGCTTCTGGCATCCGAACGGGGGATTCATGACGACCGTGTCCGCTCCCTCGGAGACATCGCGGATGTCCGACAGTCTGAGATCGATCTCGGCGCCGAGGCCCTCGGCGTTCATCCTCGCTATCTCCAGCGCCTCCTCGGAGGCGTCGAATCCCACGACCATCCCCGCATCGAGGAACCAGGAGCCTATGGAGAGCATACCCGTGCCGCATCCCAGGTCCATGACCTTCAGATCGGCGATGTCCCCCTTGCGATAGGCCTCGAAGAGCATGTCCGCCGCGATCACCGCAGGGGTCATGTATTGCTCCAAGGCCGCGTCCGGCTCATCGAACGTCCGGACCTGCTGGAGTATCATCTCTAGCTCCCTCTTCCTCATCGGTACTCCGGAAGACGGCATCGTTTATCCGATTGGCGTTCGGATGCTCCATAGAAGATGCGGTTCGATGCTACGGATTCCACGCATCCTGTAACGATTCTCGGAGTCAAACACGTGTAGTTTAAGAACAAGCACAGGATTGGAAGTCCGCATACAGAGGTATGCCCTTCGCATCCCCGGATGCGTGGAATCAGGTACTAGAGGGTATACATTGGCCAAGATCAACAGAGCAATTATCAGCGTCTCGGACAAGACCGGCATAGCCGATTTCGCCAAGGCGCTCTCTTCCATGGGCGTGGAGATCATCTCCACCGGTGGGACCTACAAGGTGCTGAAAGAGGCGGGGATCCCTGTAATCGAGGTCTCCGAGGTCACGGGTTTCCCGGAGATGCTGGAGGGACGCGTCAAGACCCTCCATCCGAAGATCCATGCGGGCATCCTCGCCCGCAGGGACGTCAAGGAGCATATGGACGCCATCGCCGAGAAGGGCATCAAGACCATCGACATGGTCGTCATCAACCTCTATCCGTTCAAGCAGACCGTTCTGAAAGAGGGCGTGACCTTCGAGGAGATCGTGGAGAACATCGACATCGGAGGCCCCAGCATGATCAGGGCCGCAGCCAAGAACTACAAGGACGTGGCCGTCGTCACCAAGCCCTGCCAGTACGAGGATATTATCAAGCAGCTGCAGGAGACCGGGGAGCTGTCTCTGGACACCCATCAGAAGCTGATGACCGATGCCTTCATCCTCACTGCGAACTACGACGATATGATCGCCGCCCAGATGTTCGAGAGGTTCGGAGAGGGCTTCCCCGATTCGTTCCCCATACCATCCGAGAAGGTCGAGGACCTCAGGTACGGGGAGAACCCCAACCAGAAGGCCGCGTTCTACAAGGATCCGTTCACCCCTGGCACCACCGTCGCCAAGGCGGAGCAGATCCACGGCAAGCAGCTGTCCTACAACAACATCCTGGATCTGGACAAGGCCATGGACATCTGCATGGACTTCGACAGGCCGACCGCGGTCGTCATGAAGCATACCAACCCCTGCGGTCTCGCCTCCGCCGACAACATCGACGAGGCATTCATCACGGCATACAACGTGGATCCGCTGTCCGCGTTCGGTTGCGTCATCTGTCTCAACAGGAACTGCACCGTCGCCACCGCCACCGAGATCTCCCAGCACTTCGTCGAGGCGGTCATCTGCCCCGATTACGAGGAGGGGGCCATCGAGATCATGGAGGCGAAGAAGAACATCCGCATCCTCAGGACCAACATGCCCATCTGCCCCGCTGCGAAGCACAGGGAGTACAAGGTCAAGAAGATCCAGGGCGGGATGCTCGTCCAGACCGACGAGGATGTCGTCATCGACCCCAAGAACCTCAAGGTCGTCACCAACCGCGCTCCGACCCAGGAGGAGATCCACTCCCTCCTGTTCGCATGGAAGCTCGCCAAGCACGTGACATCCAATGCCGTCGTCTACGTCAGGGGCGAGAGGGCCGTCGGAATCGGTGCCGGGCAGATGAGCCGTGTCGATTCCGCGAAGATCGCCACCATGAAGGCCAACGAGCCCACGCAGGGTTG
>LVVU01000209.1:932-6454 GCA_006954465.1 Candidatus Methanoprimaticola hominis | reverse complement strand
ATGACAGGGACGGGTTGTGCGTATAATAACAGCTGTCTGTAATGTTTGTAATAGCTATTACTCGGAATCCACCAACTCGCATGTCACCTAGCTTGTCGATCGAACACGATTTGTACCTCCTGTAAGTCGCCGGATCAACCGTCCATTCGGGGTTCTTACCAATCCTCTTGCAAGTCGCCTTTCAACCCTATATGTCCGAGAGGCACGTTTCACCGGTCCAGCGAAGCAAGGATTAATACGGGGCACATCTAATCGCGACGCATGGCCGATCTGCATGACCGCTGGGTAGCCGAGAGGAGGAACGAGCATTACTACAAGCTCGCCAAGAGGCTGAACTATCGCTCCAGGGCATCCTTCAAGCTCATCCAGATCGACAATCGGTTCCACATCTTCAAGCCCGGCGACGCGGTCGTCGACCTGGGCGCATGCCCCGGCGGATGGCTCCAGGTGGCGCAGGAGCGCACCTGGCCGAACGGAAAGGTCATCGGAGTCGATCTCCGTTACATCAAACCCATCGAGGGCGTGGAGACCTTTGTCGGGGACATCACCGAGGACTCCACCATGATCGAGCTCATGGACAGGTTCGGCGGGAAGGCGGATGTCGTCCTCTCCGACATGGCCCCGAACATCGCAGGCCATTATTCCATGGATCACGCCCGTTCCATCAACCTGTGCATGTACGCGGTCGACGTGTGCGACCGCATCCTGAAGAAGGAGGGCAAGCTGGTCATGAAGGTCTTCATGGGAGACATGTTCGATTCCCTGATGACCGAGGTGAAGGAACGCTTCCAGTCCGTGAAGGTCCATTCCCCGGATGCGTCCAGGGACACCTCCTCCGAGGTGTATGTGATCTGCCAGGGATTCTATGCCAAATCCAACATCAGGATGAAGAAGCCCGAGGTCGAGGCCAAAGAGCCCGAGTTCACAGCCAAGGGATGCAACTTCTGAGGGCCGGTCTCAATCCCAGAACCGCTTGTTCTTGGCGAACAGGATCTCGGCGTTCATGATGTCCCTGTAGAACTCGTCCTCGTCGGTGTACATGCTCCTGAGGATGCGTGAAGCCGTATCCGGCCCGACCCCTCTCCCCGCGAGGCAGATCACCGCCCTCTTCCCGTGCTCGTTGACGAGATTCGCGTTCCTCGACAGGCGGAGGCGGTCCTTCTTCTCCTGACTCGACATCTCGTCGAGCTTCACGAGCCCGATGTTCTGCCTCTCGTAGCTCTTGAGGACGGCGACCATGTTCCCTCCGCAGTGGGGGCAGATGAACCTCTTCGGAGCGTCTCCGACACGGAATCTCCATTGGGATCCACAGTTGAGGCACGATGCGAACAGGACCTCATCCTCTAGTCTCTTCTTCAGGGCCATGAGGATCGAGTGGTCGGCGCGGACGGGCTGCATGAGCTCCTTCGAGCGTGTTATCCCCTCGAGTCCGATCGACGATATCGTTCCGGAGACGACCTCGATCTCCCCCGACGCGATCTTCGAGACCACCATCTCGGAATCGGGGATGTCCAGGTCCTCCCACAGGACCTTGTTGACGGCCTCCTTGTATGCGGGGGTGTCCTTGTGCAGGTCGAACAGTCTGCTGAAGTTCATGAAGCGGTGGTCGGCGGTCTTCTCGATGATGCCGAACTTCTTGGCTACGAAGACGAACCTCCATCTGAGGAACGACGAGTTCAGGATGGTCATCCTCGACAGCGCCTCGATCGTTCCCGGTTTGACCGAGAGGATGGTCTGCAGGATGTCCTCGCGCTTCATGTTCCTCGGAAGCTCGAGGATGATCCTGTACGGATCAGCGGTCATCCCGACGCTCTCTCCGAAGCGGGCCGTGAGCAGTGCGGCGTAGATCTTGCCCAGGGTCTCGTTGACCCTGCTGCCGAAGCATCCGTTGACGATGGCGAGCCTGTCCCCCACCTCCACGGTCACGGTCTCGTCCGTGGGCATCGGGAACCTCTCCTCCTGTTCGTCCAGATACTTCTTCACTATGGCTATGCAGCCCTCGTCCCCGCGATAGTCCCCGAAGTTCCTGAGGCGTCTCATGCGGCCGACCTCCATGGCGACCTCGTACGGCACCGGTATATCGGATCCGACCCAGTTAGGCACGGATCCGACGTCGCGGGCCTCCTCGACGAGGATCTCGTCTTCGCGCATCTCCACGATGCGCCAGGTGCGACCCTTGGCGATGAACATGGCGTATTCCTCCGCGAAGGAGGCCACGAAGCTCTCGTCCAGCGTTCCGATGATGGCGCGGGTGCCGATATCCCTGATGAGGTAGGTCCTCTCGTCGGGGATCATCGATATGTTGCCGTAGAAGTAGTCCATCCCCTTGCGGCTCCTCTTGAACTGGCCGTCGTCGTCCACGAAGACCATCTTGATGGACTGCAGCTGCGCCAGGACGTCCTCCATATCGGAGCGGGGCAGGTCCCTGAACGGCCATGCCTGGGAGAACACCTTGAACGCCGTGTCCTGGTCCATCTTGCCGGACATGGTCATGGCGATGAGCTGGTTCGCCACGACGGAGAGGGGACAGGGACGCCCCTCCTTGGATTCCAATTCCTTGGATTCGCATCTGCGGGCGATGACCATGGCCTCCGCGATCTCGTCGGGGGCTGTGGCAAGGACCCTGGCGCGGATCTTCTCGCCGACGCGGTGCCCGGCCCTGCCGGCCCTTTGGATCATACGGGAGACCTGTCTCGCGGAGTTGTATTGGATGACCATGTCGGTGGATCCGACATCGATCCCCAGCTCCAGGGACGATGTGCAGATGAGCGCCTTCAGCTCCCCCGATTTGAAGCGGTCCTCCATCTCCATCCTCGTCTCCTTGGACAGGGAGCCGTGATGCACCTCGATCGGGAAGTCCTCGTCCAGGAGGTGGTAGCGTGCGGCCAGCCATTCCGCCGTTTCGCGGGTGTTCACGAAGAACAGCGTCGATCTGCCGGAGTCGATGATCTCCTTCGCACGGATCATGACTCCGATGATATCGGGGTCGCCCTGCAGCTTGTCGACGATCTGAGGGCTCTCGACCTTGACGTCGTACTCGCGGAAGGTGTCGTGCTTCCTCACCTCGACCTTCCTCTTCGGGCCGACGAGGAATCCGGCGACGCTCTCGGTGTTCCCGACGGTTGCCGACAGTCCGATCCTCTGGAACTCCCCGGCGACGAGCGCCAGCCTCTCGAGGGCGACGCTGAGCTGGGCTCCGCGCTCCGTGTTCGATAATTCATGGATCTCATCGATGACGACCCATTCGACGGCCTTGAGGTGCTGGATGAGGCGCTTCCCCGTGAACAGCACCTGCAGGGTCTCGGGTGTCGTGATAAGGATCTCCGGCGGATTCTGCGATTGCGCGTTCCTCTCCGCCTGCGAGGTGTCTCCGTGCCTGACTCCGACGGATATCCCCAGGGCCTTGCCGTAGTCCTCCATCCTGCGGAGCATGTCGCGGTTGAGGGCCCTCAGCGGGGTGACGTAGATGCACCGGAATCCAGTCCGTTTGCCCTTGGTGGCATGGATGGTGTCGAGGATCGGCAGCATGGCCGCCTCGGTCTTCCCTATGCCCGTCGGAGCGACGAGGAGTATGTTGCCTCCTTCGAGAATCCTCGGTATGACATCCGCCTGGGGCGGTGTAGGTTCCGTTATCCCCCTTTTCGCCAGCGCCTCTATGAGTTCGGGGCACAGCTTGGGGAACGGCATGAAATAAGGAGAAGGGTGCCGGGGACGGACCCCGGCTTGATTGTTCTCACTCGGCCTTGGGGGCCTCTTCCTTGGGTGCGGTGACCTCGAGGAGGACCTGGGACAGGTCCATGACCTTGATGTTGGATCCGCACGCGCCCTGCGTCAGGTTGAGCACGCAGAACGGGCAGCAGGTGATCAGGACCTCGGCTCCGGTGGCCTCGGCGTCGTGGATCCTCTCCACTGCGATGGCGGTGGCGAAGTCGTTGAACTGGCTCTTGTAGCCTCCTCCCGCACCGCAGCACCTGGAGTTCTCCCTGGACCTCTCCATCTCGACGAACTCGACGCCCTTGATCTTCTTGATGACGTTCCTGGGAGCGTCGAAGACGCCCATGTGCCTTCCGAGGTGACAGGGGTCGTGGTAGGTGACCTTGTGGTTGAACTCGTGGTTCAGCGGGAGCTTCCTGTCGTTGATCAGCTGTTCGACGTACTGGGAGAAGTGGTAGACGTTCTGTCCGACCTTGGCGTAGAATCTGCCGAAGTCCGAGCTGACGGTCTTGTAGCATCCAGAGCAGGTCATGACCATGTCCTTCGCACCCATTCCGTCCGCCTTCTCGACGACGGTCTCGGAGCAACCGAGGGACTCGTTGAGGTTCCCGGTCCTGATGAGAGGGGACGAGCAGCACCACTCTTTGTCACCGAGGCAGTTCATCTTGACTCCGGCCCTGTCGAGGACCCTGACTCCGGCCTGGGCGATGTGCTGCATTCTGTAGGATCCGGTGCACCCGGCGAAGAAGATCACATCGGGGACCTTGGCGCGCTCGACATCGGCGGGCCACCAGGCATCCCTCTTGGCGGGGTCCTCTCCGTAGGGGTTGTGGAACTTGTTGATGCTCTTGCCCATGTTCTTGTGGGCGGAGAGGGGTCCCTTGCCGTTCTGGACGATCCAGGCCCTCATGTCCTCCCAGAAGTCGACCAGGTGGATCTTGGCGTGGCAGACGAGCAGTTCCCGCATCCGGTGCACTTGTACATGGCATCGACGAACTCGGGGCTGAGGGTGACCTCTCTGCCGAGAAGGCCGTCGAGGGCTCCGGTGCCGACCTTGTCCAGCTGGTTGATGTAGTAGATCTTCCCCCTGGGGGTGACGGACTCCCAAGGAGTCTGGTTGTGGGCCTCGCAGACATCGACGCAGTATCCGCACTGCAGGCAGGCTGTGAGAACTTTCTGGACACGGGGGAGTTTGATAAACTCCGGCTTCTTGACGTTGATCTCTACCATGAGACAATCTCCGTGAGGCGGTTCCGACACCGCCCTTTCTGCTATTCTCGAAAATCCGTTCCTATTTAACCGTTCATGGTAGAAGGGGGCTTCTGAGGCTCCACTGGGTCCAGAAAAATGAGAGGAAATGAGATTATATTATCGATTCCATTCTGTCCCATGGACTGTCCCGGAGTGTACGACGATTGGACCGGCAACGTGGTCAACGGAGCCGATATGAGGTCCTTGGACATCGGTGCCGTACGTGCCGCCAGGGCATCGTTCCGCGAGAGGTTTCCGGACAGGGCCGAGGAGTGCCAGGCATGGGACGACCAGACTTTCCTGACCAGGGCCGGCGTTCTGAAGAGGGGCAGGATCACGGTCGCATCGCTGATCCTTCTGGGGAAGAGGGATTCGGAGTTCCTGCCGTCCACGCTGTGCATCCGCTGGAGATTGCTGGGCCCGGACGGGGAGACGATGGATTCCAGGACCTTCCAGGGTCCGATGCTCCTGGCCTCCACGCAGGCCGTATCGATGATAAGGAATTGGACGTGCCAGACCGGTGCGGAGGACTCCAGGAGGCCGGTCAGCGCCTATCG
>LVVU01000209.1:0-819 GCA_006954465.1 Candidatus Methanoprimaticola hominis | reverse complement strand
CGAATCGTTCATCAACGGGCCTCCTCAGCTGAAGCCGGTCCGCAACCAGTTCCTGGTCTCCGCGATGGCCGGCCTGGGCATTGTCCCGGCATCCGGAACGGGGATACGCTCCATGTATCTGGCACAGGCTTCCCGCAGATTCCCGATGCCCGATTTCGACATAACCGACGACCGTGTGTCCGTCCGCTTCCCCGGTATCAGGTCGGGGGCGTACGCGCGCGTCCTCGACGTCAGGGGCGATGTGGATCTCAAGACCATGATGGACCTGGATCGCATCGCGAAACTCCGTTACGTTCCGGAAAGGAGGCTCAAGGCTCTCGCCCGCAGGAATCTTGTCGAATTCATGGACGGGGTCCCCTGCATAGCGTGCGGGGCGGGGCAGAAGGTGCTCTCCGCATTCGTCGAGGGCACGGACGAGGAGGCGGTGCTCATGCTGATCGGGCGCAACGGGTCTGTCATGAGGTCCGATGTCGCGGACATCCTCGCCGCAAGGGATCCGAAGGAGCTCACGGCGGAGCAGATCCGCGTGAAATCCACCAACCTTCTGCAGACGATGCGCAGGAAAGGGCTCATCGAGAAGGC
Organism: Candidatus Methanoprimaticola hominis; assembly: GCA_006954465.1. Taxonomy (GTDB): domain Archaea; phylum Thermoplasmatota; class Thermoplasmata; order Methanomassiliicoccales; family Methanomethylophilaceae; genus Methanoprimaticola; species Methanoprimaticola hominis. The sequence continues at coordinate 237 of LVVU01000209.1, read as the reverse complement.
CGAAGGCAGCACGCGCTCGGCGAGATACGTCCTGAGGCAGGAATCCGATGGATGTTGATGAGAAGACATTGAGAACGTTCGATCCGAGATAACGATGTAATGCCAGATCCCTGTTCATCTCAGGTTCATGCATCGTCACCCATCAAGCTAGGTGACATGCGAGTTGGTACCGTTGGTGCATACGTATTCTGAATCCGTATTACTCTCTAACTTCGTGTAATAAAGACTCTGTAAGAA
>LVVU01000208.1 GCA_006954465.1 Candidatus Methanoprimaticola hominis | reverse complement strand
CATTACCTTCTGGCTTATCCCTGCTGTTTACTTTCGTATTTAAAGCAAAAGTAAAACGGTCGACTTGTTCACCCATTGTTCTGCCTCCTTCTGATGTCATTCTCATAGATTCTTTCCATCTCTCTGGCGCGGATCATCCGGGTGGGATCGTCCGCTATGTATTGCAAAGTGGTTTGGATATTTTCGTGGCGCATGAACTCCTTGATGTCCTCTATGGGTACCCCGGAGTTCTTCAGGAAGGTTGCATGGGATCTCCTGAATGTGTGCATGGAGAATTCGATGCCCAGTTCCTTCGAGAGCCGTATCATGCGATTCCCCAGGCTCTTGTGACTGTACGGCGTAGCGATTCCGTCAGTCCCATGGTTGTGGAGCAGCAGGTTGTCGGGAACAGGAATCTCCGGATGTTTTCTGAGATGTTCGGCGACGATAACCTTCCTCCGAACTATCCATTCGTCGATGAGGCGCTGCGTATCATCATGGTAGTAGATCCTTGCGAATTTCCCTTCCATGTGTCCTTTACCGTAGACATACATCCAAGGATTCCGTAGTCCGGAGAGCTTGAGATTAGCAATCTCTTCGCATCTCAGTCCCATCATTCCTGCCAGATGGATGATCAGCTTGTTCATTCCGTCCGTGCTGTCCAATATGTAGAGATATTGTTCGGGGCTGATCCATGTGACGATCCTCTGGGCCTTCGGCCAGAGAAGATCCATATCGTTCACAACGTTGTTCTTCGCCTCCATCCGGAGGAACTTCCCCAGGATCTGAATGGTGTGATGACGATATTTCGTACTCTTTCCAGCCATTGGAACTGCCAGCAACCAATTGACGTCTTTGGCAGATACTTTGTTGGGGTTGGTCTCCATTCCGCCATCCGATAGCATTTTGAAGACCATGCGTAGGCGATAATGATATTCCGACAGGGACCTCTCTTTGCGTCCTCTCATACGAAGTCCATCGCAATAGCGCTCGATCATGTCGTATGCGCGATACAGCGGATCCATCTTACTCTCCAGACAGACCGTCCAGGTATGATGGGTAACCACCCCGCACGATCCAATCGACATCAGAATTCCTCCGAGTGAGAGCCGTTCTCGACTTCGCTGCGGATCCTGCGCCATTCCTCACGAGAGAAGAAGAGCGACAGGTTGCCCACATCTATGCGTATCATCCCCTCGGGAGTGGACCCTCCGGAGATTTGTTCCGATGCGTAGGAACTGAAACTGGAGAGGTTGAATATCGCCATGATCACCACCCCGGGATTATGATCCTGTCCGGCACACGCTGGTGCCGGACGTGAGGGGAGGACATATGGTGATTATTCTGACAGGATGCGGAATCCTCCCCTGAAAGCGTGATGATTGCATCGGCAAAGCCGCACGATGCAGAATAGTTCGGAGCCGCAGACATCGGTGTGACCTCCCATTGCGGCGGTTCTTCGAACCAGAATCGCTGAAACCAACGGATACGTCCTGTTCGGCTCTGAGTTTCTTCTGAGATTTTCCGAACTTCTTACTGGGCCATGGGCCGAATATCCGCTTTGCGTTGATGTCTGCCTTATCGGTCTTGTATATCTTGCCCTTCGGAGGATGTGTGTCGGATGATCCTTCATTGGAGCTCGGAACGGTGACTTCGATTGTTACGTTCTTTTCGGCCTTTCTGTTCTGACCCTCATGGTTCCCGCTTTCCATATTGAGCGGTTTGTTGCGGATCTTATCGGCATGGATCTCCACACCTTCGGCCTTGATCACTTTCCGGGCCATTCAGAGACCTTCCTTTGAACACAGGGCGTCTACATATCTGTCCGCCGTCTCCTCATCGATGCCGTACATCTCCAAATCGGCGGCACATAATGTCTCGTCCGAATTCAACCTGGAATCCACATACTCGACTATTCTGTCGAGCCAGTCTTTGGAAGGTTTCGATCCTTCGTCGTACATGAATGAAGAAGCACCTGTTTCAGATAACTCGCCCAGAACACTGCGGATATTGCGCATATCGCGTCTCGCTTTGACGAGCTCGATGATCAGCTCCTCCTTGGACAGCTTCTCCAGCTCCTCCCATTCGCTTGCCATTCTCTTCTCACCTCCCTTTATCCTTTCACCGGACATGGGGAAGGGAGTTCTTATCGTTGATTCACTGTTGCTCGGAATCGTTGTCATGACGGAACCTCCAGGCATCTGATCCTCTCGTCCGGGGGGACGAGACGGTCGATCACGCCGCATCTTGCAAGGAAATAGGCGGAGTTGCAGTCCGGACAGTAGCCCTTGCCGGGAGAGAGTGCACGCTCCAGGCTGGCGTTGCAGATCGGATAGATGTAAACCTTCATAGTCCTCCCTCCCTGTCTATGATCGTCCACCCTTTGGAGAAATAGGCGAGGGTACAGGGATCGTCATCCTTCCGCTGCCTTCTCAGAAGGTCTCCGTCGATCCAATATGTGTGGTCGTAGTACCTTACGGCCTTGCCTTGCAATAGGGCTTCGATGATAATCTCAGGGGCGGAATCTCTCTCGACGGCCTCGTAGTCCAGCATAGGATCGAAGGATAACGCCGGCCCGATCTCTCCGTTAGGGCGGAATACCAGGAGGTTTCCTTCCGGGTCCAGCATATACATGCATCCGTAGCTCCCTCTGACCGTCCTGCCGGCCATCAACGCCTCCATCGTCTCTCTTGCGTTCATTCGTTCATCTCCTTTCTTATCCTATCGACCTCGGCTTTCCTCATCACCATCTCATTCCAGATCTCCAGCGGGGTCTTGGACGGCTCGTCGTTCAGCGAGGTTACCTTGAACCCGCACTCAGGGCAGGTCATGGTCAGCCTGCGGGTGAGGAAGTCGGCTCTGATCACTAGGTCGGTGCCGGGGTGGTTGCACTTGGGGCAGGGTAGAGGGTAGGTCATTCGTCCTCCTCCTTTTCCAGATACTTGAACACGATCTCGTCGATGCAGTCGGCGCACAGCGGGATCCTCTTATAGGAAACGAATAAAATAAATTCTTCTTAAACTATATCCCCTAGTAAGGGGAATACCAATGGTGTACACCAGGAAATTCAAGCATCCGAAGGAGGAG
>LVVU01000207.1:5503-5881 GCA_006954465.1 Candidatus Methanoprimaticola hominis | reverse complement strand
CCGAACATTATGGAGGCGACGATACCGGGGATGATCAGCGCCATGCACACGTAGATGTACACCGTGTTGCGCTGGTTGCGCTGAGCCGCCGCAGCGGCCTTCTGCTCCGCGACGACCGCCTTCCCCTTGCCTGCGGGGAATGTCCTGATCCTGGGCTCGTTGAAGTCCTCGGGGTTGTGGTAGGCGACGATGTCCTGGAGGTCCTCCTTGGGAAGGTACTCCACCATGGAGTTCGCCAGCATCGACTTTCCCGTTCCGGGCTCGCCGATGAGCATGACGTGCCTCTTCTGATAGGCCGCCTTCTTCATGACCTCGACGGCCTCCTCCTGACCGATGACGCGGTCCGCCATCAGCTGGGGGATCTCGATCTCCTCGGTC
>LVVU01000207.1:0-5498 GCA_006954465.1 Candidatus Methanoprimaticola hominis | reverse complement strand
CTGCTCCTCGACCCACTCCTCCACGGGTTTTCCAGAGGGTCTCTTGTCCTCCGTTTCTGTCATGCTATATCCTCCGATATCCCTCTGTTTGAGGTTGTATTTATAGTAATGTAATAATCGCACATGGAATCAGATATCTCCCCTGCGAACCGCATGGAGCAGGGTCGCGACGATTATCACAGCGATCACGGCTCCGAACACATACGTGCCGTACTTGTCCAGGAGGCTCCTGTCGTCGGGCCAATCGTATCCCGAGGAACTGATCTGGGGCGCATTCAATCTCGCTCCGAGGAGGAACGCATCCGCTGTGTGCGTGGCGCCGAAACGCTCCTGCTGGCCCGCCAGGTCGATCTGGGTCGTGACTCCGGCCAGGAGGCAGTTCCTCCAGGACGAGCCGTTCATGGTCGAATCGACGGCGTACCGTCCGTCCTCATCCTTGACGACGTTCCAGTATCCCGCCTCGGTAGCGGAGCCGTCCCCTGTCATGACCTGTCCGACGACGGTGAACGCCTCCAATCCACTGGCCTTCGCCAGGACGGTGAAAGCCGCTGCGACTCCTGCGGAAGAGGAGCTTCCGGATACCAGTGCATCATGGATGTTCCCGACCTCTCCGTCCTTGTCCGTGACGGACTTGACGTTCCTCAGGATGTCGTTGATCCCTGTCACCTTCTCGCGGACGGTTCCTTCGAATGTCTGAATCTTCTCCTTGACCTCGGACACGGCCTTGGCCGGGTCCGCCTTGTACTTCTCCGGGACGGAAAGCGTGAACGTCACGGAATTAGGAGTCTGATAAGTCGTGATTCCACCGCTATGGGAGACAGTCACCGAAACCACAGAGGATTTGACATCTTCCTTATCCACAGGAGACGCAGGCAGACCCCATAGCCAGATCGGCGAGGGATCTGTCAGATAATAAGCTGCGAGAGCCGCCTGAACCTCTGCCAAGATGTATGCCTTCGCCCCATCAACGTCATCCTCACCGAACAGGACCGGGTCCTTGAAAACGTATTTGATCTCCAGTGTCTCGGCTGGCTCGGCGGAGCCGAATGTCGCACTCAGCTCGTCGAACAGCCCGGCTGCGTTATCGTCCAGCTGACCCCTGTAGGTCTGATCCGCCGCAGCATCCGCTGACGGGACTAGAACGGAACATGTCAGAATCAGCAGAGCCGATACAACCAGCATCGATAGAGTCCTGAGATTCATCTAACACGTGATTAGTGCCCCGTTCTTAAAGATACGGGATAAACGAGCGGAGAAGATGGAAAATCCTCGCATGTCTGGCAATAGCACGCCCCGACGGCCTCCGAACCAGCAAATAGATAACTCCCCCGTCGATTGCAGAGGTCATGAGGGTAGACGAACTGGACATCCCGGACTCCGTATCGGATCTGCTGATGTCCGCAGGATTCAGGGAGCTCCATCCGCCCCAGGCGGAAGCGATTCCCGTCGCCCTCGAAGGGAGGAACCTGGTCGCCGCCATACCGACTGCGAGCGGGAAGTCCCTCATCGGGATGATCCCCGCTCTGAAGATGCTCTCGGAGAAGCGCGGGAAGGTCCTTTACATCGTACCATTGAAGGCTCTCGCCGCCGAGAAGAGGGACGATTTCCAGAGATTCGCCGATTCCATGGGCTTCAAGGTCCACATGAGCACCGGGGACCTGGACGGGGAGGACAGGGGGATGGCCGATGCCGATGTCGTCGTAGCCACGTCCGAGAAGACCGACTCCCTCATCAGGCACGGAAGCAGATGGATCGACGGGATCCGCCTCGTCATCGCCGACGAGATACACATGATCCACGACCCGGGCAGGGGACCCACCCTGGAGATAGCCCTCACCAAACTCATGAGGAAGCTCCCGGAGATGCAGGTCATCGCGCTGTCGGCCACCATCTCCAACGCCTGCGATCTGGCCGACTGGCTCGATGCCGAGCTGGTGAGGAGCGACTGGCGTCCCGTGCCGCTCCATGACGGCGTATACCTCGGCGGCGTGATAACATTCGACGACAAAAGGCAGATGGAGGTTCCAGGCAAGAAAGACGAGGTAGAGAACCTCGTCGTTCAGACAATCAAGGACGGAGGGCAGTGCCTCGTGTTCGTCAACTCCCGCAGATCAACAGAAGCTGTGGCGAGCCGCGTATCCCAGGCCCTGGGATCTATGAACGTATCCGGCATATCCCCGCAGGAGAGGACCGCCCTCGAAGGCGAATCCGAAGCCACCGACATGGGTCGTAAGCTGGCCATGTACGCATCCAAGGGTGCCGCATTCCACAACGCCGGCCTCACCTACAGCCAGAGGCGCATAGTCGAGGAGGCGTTCAAGACCGGGAGGATCAAATGCATAGTCGCGACACCGACCTTGGCGGCGGGGATCAGGTTCAGCATACCGTCCACCATGCCGAGTCCGGCGCGTAAGATCGGGACAACGGCGTCCCGATCTCGGTGATGGAGGTCAAGCAGATGTGCGGACGTGCCGGAAGGCCGGGATACGACCCCTACGGCGAAGCCGTCCTCATGGCCAAGAACCTGAAGGATTCCGACCACCTTTTCGAGGACTACATCAACCACGAGACCGAGACCGTCAGATCCAAACTCTTCTCTGGAAACGCCATCAATGGCCACATCCTCGGCATACTCGCCACCGGCGACGCCAGAACGGAGGATGATATCGTAGATTTCATCCGCAGCACCTTCTACGGTGCCACGTCCCAACTGTTCGGAGTGGAGAGCGTGGTGACGGATGCAGTAGACTTCCTTGCCAAAGAGCAGATGGTCCGGAGGAACGGGGACGAGATCGAGGTCCTTCCATTCGGGAAGAGGGTCTCCGACCTCTACATCGATCCCTCGTCGGCATCCATCCTTCGCGAAGCGGTCATGAAGATCGACGATGACACCGAGACGCTCCCGATCCTCATCGCCGCCGCAATGACCCCAGACGTCATGGGCATGTATCCCAAGAAGGCGGACCAGGACATGCTGAAAAGCATCGTCGTAAAGTTCGAGGGTGACCTCCTCGTTCGTCCGGAGAAGCTCGACGGTTACATGTACGCGCTCTTCTACAGCGACGTGAAGGTCGCTGTGCTGATGGATGATTGGATCGAAGAGCTCCCAGAGGAGTATATCACCAAGACCATGGGCATCGGTCCGGGCGATATCAGGTCCAAGGTGGACATGATGGACTGGATCATCTACGCCATGAGCGAGATCGCCTACATCTTCAATCCGGACGCGGTCAGGAAGATCCGTCCTCTCACCATCAGGGTCAGATACGGGGTGAAGGAGGAGCTGGTCGAGCTGGTCTCCCTCCGCGGAGTGGGACGCAGCAGGGCGAGGAAGCTGTTCAATGCAGGATTCCGCACCAAGGCGGACATCTCCGCTGCAGGAGTCGACGTCCTCGCGGCGATGCCCGGGATCGGACCATCGCTCGCGGCGAGCATGGTGAGGCAGGCGGGAGGCTCCGACAGGAAGGAGTCCTACACCTCCCCTTCCGAGGAGGAGTCCATGCTAGACGAGATGGCCGCCGCCTACGGGGAACCGGGCGCGGACGGGATCCCCGTCGACGATACGAATCCAGAGAAGAATAACGGTAAGAAGGTTGAAGAGGCCGGCCCGAAGCAGGCCAGCCTCTTCGATTTCCGATCACTGCGAGAGGATCCTCTCGACGTCGGCGACCGAGTTCCCGCACTGTATGGGCGGGGCGCAGTTGTTGATGATTGTGTCGGGGTCCTTGAGGCCGTTGCCGGTGCAGATGCACACGACGCGCTCGTCCCTGTCGACGATCCCTTCTGCGCGGAGCTTCCTGAGTCCTGCGACGGATGCCGCGGATGCGGGCTCGACGCAGACACCCTCCCTCCTTCCGAGGAGCTGCTGTGCGCTGATGATCTCCTCGTCGGTGACGGTGGTGGCGTATCCTCCGGTGGAGTATATGGCCTTCAGGGCCTTCCTTCCGCTGATGGGGTTGCCGATCCTGATGGCGGTCGCCACGGTCTCGGGGTGCTCCTCGGCGATGAAGTCGTCGGTGTGGTGGGCGAATGCCTTGGCGACAGGCGAGGCTCCCTCGGCCTGGATTCCGGTGAGCATCGGGACCTTGTCGATCCATCCGACCTCCTTGAGCTCCATGCATGCCTTGTAGACGGCCCAGATGTTGGCGGCGTTTCCGACCGGCAGGATGACCCTGTCGGGGACGTCGTACCTGAGCTGGTCCATGATCTCGAACAGGACGGACTTCTGTCCCTCGGGCCTGTACGGGTTGATGGAGTTGAGCAGGTAGAGCTTCTTCTCCTCGGCCATCCTCCTGGCGAGAGCCAGGGCGTCATCGAAGTTGCCGTCGATGGACAGGACCTTGGCTCCGAAGAACAGGGCCTGGGCCAGCTTGCCCATGGCGACCTTCCCGGACGGGAGGAACACGGCGCACTTCATGCCGGCCTTGGCGGCGTATGCGGCGAGAGCTGCGGATGTGTTACCGGTGGAGGCGCATCCGACGACCTTCGCTCCGAGCTCCTTGGCGCGGGAGACCCCGATGGTCATTCCGCGGTCCTTGAAGGATCCTGTGGGGTTGAGACCCTCGAACTTGACGAAAGTGTTCTCGACTCCGATCTCGGCACCGAGGGCCTTGGTCGGGTACAGAGGGGTTCCGCCCTCCTGGATGGACACCTTATATACGGGGTCGACGGGCATGAACGGGGCGTATCTCCAGACGCCCATGGGGGTGGAGCGGAGGTCCTCCGGCTTCATCTCCTTGACGGGCTCGAGGTCCATCTTGACGGTCAGGAGACCGCCGCACCTGGGGCAGGTATTGACGAACGGGTCGTCGACCTCGGCTCCGCAATCCCAGCAGATAACTTTGTGTGCTGCCATTTCAAATCCTCCTGCAACCGGAGCCGGGCTCCGTGATCCAGGTATCGCACTTCATCTCGTGCTCCGAGTACATCCTGACGATGCTCTCGGCGATGTGCTCCCCATCGTGGGAGTTCTTGTTGAAGAATGAGATAATACAAGGTCCGGAACCGCCCAGGAACGATGCGATGGCACCGTTGGACATTGCTTCGGACTCGGCCTCCTTGAGGTAGGGGACGAGGACCGCTCTGGCGGGCTCGGAGAAGGCATCCTTGACGGACCTTCCGATGAGTCCGAGATCGCCCTTCATCATGGCGTAGACCATGGTGGAGGCGTTCCCGATGTGAAAGACCATGTCCTTCACGGACACCTCATGGGGCAGGATGGACCTGGCCTCCTTGGTGGGGACCATGACGTCGGGCATGGCGATGACGATCCCCAGGTTCTCCGGGGGCTCGATGGTGACGACCTCGAAGGGCTCGTACGAGCGGATGATCGTGAATCCTCCCAGAACGCAGGGGGCGACGTTGTCCGCGTGGAATCCTCCGGAGGTGACATCCTCGGCATGCGCCGCGCACAGGACGACCTCGGTGGGCGTCAGCTTCTCGCCGCACAGGATGTGGGCGACGTAGGCGCCGCCGGCCGCGGATGCGCCAGAGGAACC
>LVVU01000206.1 GCA_006954465.1 Candidatus Methanoprimaticola hominis | reverse complement strand
CCTTCGGAAAGAGGTACTTCGGATGGCTCTCCAGATTCACCCACAAGTACGCCGCGCCCATCGTGGTCGTATTCGCACTGCTGTGCGTCCCCGCCACCTACAGCTACGTCAACGCCGAGGATTCTTCCGATATCATCAGCATCATGCCCGACTCGGAGTCCATCGATGGTCTGAACCTCATCATGAGTCAGGCCGACGGCGGAACCATCATGCCCAACTACCTGACCCTTGAACTCCAGAACCAGATCGCGGATGTAGGCTCGTCGTTCACGACGATGGCCGGCGGCAAGCAGGTCGACATGCCCATGGGATACGTCCTTCCCAACGGCAACTATGCCGCCGCGGCAACAGCGATGACAGCCATGGCCGCTCAGATCAAGGCGGACCACTCCGACATAGTCGGAAGCATCACGACCCTGAACTCCTGGGCCGCCATCTACCAGGTCGGTTCGAACCAGTTCAACGCGGCAGTCGCCGAGAAGATCTCCGCCGCCATGGGCATCCCCGCCTCCAGCGTCACCCAGGAGATGATCGATGCGGCCGTCAAGCAGGAGATCGCCACTGCGATGGGCATCCCTGTCACCGCCGTATCCGACGAGGTCGCCTCCGCGTTCGTCAGCAAGCAGATCAACCAGGGCATCTACCAGCAGCTGAAGGCCGTCAACCCTGTCGGAGCCGAGGTCGTGTACACGATCTTCAACCAGCTCGATCAGGCCATGAAGGCCACCGGCGCCGATGCATGGGCTCTCGCCCCCACGACCACTCTCGGATTCACCGTCATCGACGGAACCACGACCCCGATCACCCTGTCCAACACCATGGACTACTACCTCAACGTCTACACGGGCATCCTGTCCACCGACGCCAAGTACGTGTCCATGACCATCATCACGACCGAGAAGCCCATGTCGGACAACACGATGGACTTCATCACCGATCTGAGGGATGACCTCCGCGAGGGCGATGACGCCTACATGAACGTCTACGCCGACGTCTTCGCGGACTCGTGGGTCTCCGGATCCTCCGCACTCATGGAGGATATCGGAAGCATCGTCGAGGAGCAGTTCAGCTTCATCAGGGCCGTCGTCATCGTGCTCCTGATCGTCCTGCTGTTCCTGATCCTCGGATGCTATGTAACTCCGATAAGGTCCCTCATCACGATCGTGATGTCCGTCGTCTGGACCGTCGCCCTGACGCACCTGGTCTTCGGCACCATGCTCGATACGCCGGTGCTGTTCTTGGTCCCGATCGTCCTCTTCGTCGTCCTGCTCGGACTCGGAATGGACTACGAGATCTTCCTCACCACCAAGATCCGCGAGAACAGGATCAAAGGGATGGACAACGACACAGCCATCGACGAGGCCGTCAAGCAGGCCGGAGGGGTCATCAGCCTCTGTGCGCTCCTGATGGGCGGAACGTTCCTGACGCTCCTCCTCGCCAGCTCGTCCATGCTCCAGGAGTTCGGATTCGCTCTGGGAGTCGGTATTCTGATCGACGGTCTGTTCATGGTCGGATTCGTCAGCCCGGCGCTCATGCACCTCCTCGGAGAGTGGAGCTGGAAGGGACCCAAGTTCCTCCAGAGGTCCCACGAAGCCGTCCCTGTCTCCGACGACAGGGAGTGATCCAAACGGACGAAGGCCGGCTTGTCCGGCCCGAGTCCTTCTTACGGGGGCGCGTCCCCCGGATCTTGTTTTCCCGGGCGGTCTTCTTCGGAGGATGCCCCGGTTCTCCATTATCGCATCCTGCCTGCATCACCATGGAATCGGGTCCAACGAACGGATCGCCGGATCATGGGAGCCCCTGCGGGGCTTCGCGAACAACGTCCTCGTCTCTCTTCGCAGGAAAGGCGTGTCCAGCGTACACGCATTCATGGGGTCGGATCCGAGGTCTGGAACCAAACCTTTATGAAGGATGTATAGTTACGCTGGATTACAACTGCCGCCGTGGCTAAGGGGTATAGCGACGCCTTGGTAAGGCGTAGGTCGTGGGTTCGATTCCCATCGGCGGCTCCATCTTCTACTTCCCCGATATCCGATCGATGCTTCTCGCATCTGTTCTGCTTCGTACCGATTCCATTGTGGTACCGGCATCCGCCCGCCCGTGGATTATGAGGCAGACCCGTATTCGAATGGACCGAATACGCATCCATGATTCGAGATCCGAAGAGAATGGAGGAGAAGGAAGTGGTTTTCCGCCCCGTTCGGGGCGGGAGCGATTCCGACTTCAGTCGGAGATGCAGCTCGAGGGGCACTCGTCGACGCAGGCGCCGCAGTCGACGCACTTGCCGGCGTCGATGATTGCGATGTCCTCGCAGGTGATGGCTCCCTCGGGGCAGACGTCAACGCATGCTCCGCATGCGACACACTCAGATCCGTTTACGCTAGCTGCCATTTCAATGACCTCTTGGACAGGAGACCGACGACAGCCTATAAAAGCTCAGTGGGTTGAAGTGGATTTTATAACAGTAATGCGATTCTGCAACTATGGTGAAACTCAGATTGAGGAACCCGAAGAATGCAGGGAAGAAGACGAATCCCTATGCAGTGGAGATTGCACGTCTGGCCCAGGGCACTCCTGTTGTAGGGTACCATGATGAGGACGGCCATCTGGTCATACCGAAGGAATTCGATGACGAGTATGACAAGGATTGAGCCCCTCTCTATATGGTGGGCCGATGTCAAATTGGAGATGGTGGCGGATGGGGAGTTCTACATCTCCAAAGAGTCCTTCGAGGACTGGTCCTGATAATCGATAATAAGGCCTATCTCGTCTTCAAGATCACATCGTGTCTGGGAAGGGAAGGTTACATAATCAGAGATTTGTCGGCGGCAGGGTTACTGAAGGAATCAGTAGTCAGGACGGATGTTGTTGTTCAGGTAAGTGTGTCTGATCTGAGATATCAGATGGGTACATTATCCGATGCTGATAGCATAGGGTTGATTTCGTATACTCGATTCCACCAATTCGGATGTCACCTAGCTGGAACTGCTATAACTACAACTTTCCCAAATCGTGAAACTATACGAAACTCTTGGTTTTGAGCATTGTAACACCGATTTCTGACAATCCCGTTCAAAATCAGGCGATTTTACCC
>LVVU01000205.1:2431-5527 GCA_006954465.1 Candidatus Methanoprimaticola hominis | reverse complement strand
TATCCGGTGACGATGTCCGCATCCTCGATGGTCCTGGCGGCACGGAAGGTCATGTCGTCCTTCCCGCCGGGTCCGAATCCGACGACGTGGAGTCTTCCCTTGGCCATGGTATCACTCCTTCCCCTTGCGGAACTCGGTGGTGAACGACTTGTCGTAGAGCTTGGAGAGCTCGTAATCGTCGCCGAGGAAGTCCCCGACCACGGTCAGGGCGGTCTTCTTGATGCCGGCCTCCCTGACCTTCTCCGCGATGTCCTGAAGGGTTCCGCGGATGATCCTCTGATCGGGCCAGGATGCCTTGTAGACGACGGCTGCAGGCGTGGTGCCTCGCCAGGTCCGGAAGCTTCTCTCCGGCCGGCATGGGGGTCCTTCCCTCCATCCTTGTGAAGATGACGGTCTGACTCTTGCCGGGCATGGTGTACTCGGCATTGAGGACGGCAGCGGTGGCGAAGGCAGAGGACACGCCCGGAGTGACATCGTATTTGATGCCGAGCTCGTCCAGCCTGTCCATCTGCTCCCTGTGGGCGCCGTAGATGGCGGGATCGCCGGTGTGCACGCGTGCGACGGTCTTGCCTTCGGCCTCGGCCTCCTTCATGACCGCGATGACCTCGTCCAGATCCATCAGGGCGCTGTTGTAGATGGCCGCACCCTCCTTGTGACCCTCCAGGACGGCAGGGTTGACCAATGAACCGGCGTAGATGATGACGTTGGCCTCGTCTATGAGCCTCCTTCCTTTGACGGTGATGAGCTCGGGGTCTCCGGGACCCGCTCCGATGAAGTGTATCATTCCTTCTTCCCTCCGTTCTTCTTGATTATGACCGTTGTGAAGTATCCGTACGTGCGATCGACATCCATGGGGCCGATGTACTCCCCGTCCATGCCGACGTTGCTGACGACGGTGGCTCCCTCACGGGGGATGCCCAGCTCGTCCATGGTCCGAGCGATCTCGGGCATGGACTTGAACGCCTTCATGACGACGACGTTGTCGAACCTCTCCAGCGCGTTGTGAAGCAGCTCGGAGTTCTCCTTGGCCACGGGAACGACGGCGAGACCCTCGTTCCCGATCATCAGGGGGATGCCTGCTAGGGCGGCCCCGTGGCAGAACGACGGGATCCCGGGGACGACCTCGGTCTCGTATCCGCGGGACGCGATCTCGTTGTCGATGTACATGTAGGTGCTGTAGACGCCCACATCCCCGAGGGTCACCATGGCGATGTCCTCCCCGTTGTCCAGAAGTTTGCACATCTTCTCCATGGCCTCCTCGCGGCACTTCTCCCTGACCTCGTCGTTGGGATCCATATCGAAGAGGAACTCCTCGACGCTCTTCTCGGACATGTCGACGACCTGCTTGGCGATGTCGAATGCCGTGCTCCCCTCGCCCGGCTTGCGGACCGGGAAGGCGATGACGCCGCACTTCTCGAGGATCTCCTTGGCTTTGACTGTGAGGAGCCCGGGGTCTCCCGGCCCCACTCCGATACCGTACAATTTACCAGCCATAACTCTCAACTGCTGATGGTCCCAAATCTCGTAAGTTAATTTAACTCATTGGTTTATCTGTCCAACATCGAGCTGATCGCGATGTGCCCCGGAACCCAGGATGAGATGTACGTCTTCGTCAACAACAAACGCATGAGATGCGGGCACACGACGGGTACCTGCGCCGCCGCCGCATCCAAGGCCGCCGCCATGGCGCTTCTCGGGGAACCCGTGTCTAAGGTTGTCATCGCGACACCCAAGGGCATCACGCTGGACCTTCCCGTGGAGGACCTCCGCATCGAGGATGGCAAGGCATCCTGCGCCGTCAGGAAAGACGGAGGGGACGACATCGACGCCACACATGGAACGAAGGTGTACGCGGAGGTCTCCAGGATACCGCAGGGGATCGAGATAGACGGCGGGATCGGAGTGGGGAGGGTCACCCGCAAGGGGCTAGACCAGCCGCCCGGCAACGCCGCGATCAACCGCGTCCCCCGGTCCATGATCAGAGAGGCCCTGGAGGACGTATCGTCGTCATTGGGATACACCGGCGGACTGAAGACGGTGATATCCGTTCCGGAAGGCGTCGAGATCGCCAAGAAGACGTTCAACCCCCGCCTGGGGATCGAGGGAGGGATATCCATTCTCGGAACCAGCGGGATCGTCGAGCCGATGAGTGAGACCGCGCTCATCAACACCATCCGCACCGAGATGCACATGCGTGCAGCGAACGGGAACAGGACCCTGCTGGTGGTTCCCGGCAACTACGGGAAGGACTTCTCGGAAGGGATCGACGGCATCGATCCCGATTTCGCGGTCAAATGCAGCAACTTCGTCGGGGAGATGCTGGACTACGCCGTCGAACTCAAGGTCGACATCGTCCTGGTATCCAATCTGGGGAAGATGGTGAAGCTCGCCGGCGGGATAATGAACACCCATTCGAGGAACGCGGACGCCAGGATGGAGATCCTCGCAGCCAACGCCGCTGTGGCGGGAGCCGACATAGGATGCGTCCGGAGGATAATGGACTGCATCTCCACCGACGACGCCCTCGACGTGATAAACGAGGAGGATCTGATACCGAAGGTGTCGGAGCTGCTCCTCGAGAAGATAGAATATCATATGAACCACCGCACCGGAGGGGCCATCCGCACGGCGGCGGTCATGTTCTCGTCGGTGTACGGACCGCTGGGGAGGACGTCCCTGGCCGACGAGCTCCTCGACGATGTCAGGAGGGAATCGGAATGAGGATCAACGCGGTGGCCTTCTCCACGAACGGATGCAGGACCGCCATCAGGCTGAAGGCCGCCTTCCCCGAGGAGGACCTCAGAATCTTCTGCAAGACCAAGTCGGATACGCTCGGCGTGGAGCAGATCGAGGGCTCCACCGGCGAATGGACAGGGAGGTCCTTCGAGGAATGCGATGCGATCGTCTACATCGGGGCCATCGGCATCGCCGTCAGATACATCGCGCCGTACGTCAAGAGCAAGACGAAGGACCCGGCCATCGTCTGCATGGACGAGCATGGGAAGTGGGCGATCGCTCTTCTATCCGGTCATATCGGAGGATGCAACGAGCTCACGGCGAGGATCGCGGAGCGTCTCGGCTCCGAACCGATCATCA
>LVVU01000205.1:0-2425 GCA_006954465.1 Candidatus Methanoprimaticola hominis | reverse complement strand
CGGCAAGTTCTCGGTGGACACCTTCGCGGCCCGCAACGGGCTCAGGATCTCCAGCATGAGCATCGCGAAGGACTTCTCGGCCAAGGTCCTGGACGGCAGCTTCGTGGGATTCCATTCCGACATCCCCGTGAAGGGGACCTTCCCCGACGGCATCGTGAAGGCCGACAAGGGGGAGTTCGGAGTATGCATATCATCTGATCCGGACAAGAAGCCGTTCGATGTCACGCTCAACCTGGTTCCGATGGACATCACCATCGGGATCGGATGCAAGAGGGATACCGATCCGGCCAAGCTGAGATTCGTCAGAAGGATACTCGAGGAGGACGGGATCGCACCGGAGAGGATATCCGCCATCGCCAGCATCAACCTGAAGAAGGACGAGAAGGCGATACTCGATCTCGCCAGGGCCCTGCGCTCCCCAGTATCCTTCCATTCGGCGGAGGAGCTCAATTCCCTCCAGGGGGAGTTCTCCAGATCCGAATTCGTGAACAGGATAACATCGGTGGACTGCGTATGCGAGAGGTCCGCCGTCATCGCCGGCGGGGAGAGATTCATCAGACGCAAGACCGCGGAGGACGGCATGACCATCGCGATCTGCGCCAGGACCGTCGAACCGAGGTTCCTATGACCGGCGTATTCATCTTCTCGGGCACGGCCGACGGCCGCGCATTGGCCGAACTGCTGGCTTCCAGAGGGGCGGACGTCCACGTCCGCGTTGCGACCGAGTATGGAGCGACCGTGATGGAAGGGGACGGCATCGATGTCGGAGTGGGGAGCTGCGGCGGCACCGAAGGCATCGCCAGAACCATCGAGGAGAACGGATACGGCCTCGTGATCGATGCCACCCACCCTTATGCGAGGAGGATATCCGAGCATATCCGCGAGGGCTGCGCCCTGGCAGGCGTCGAATGCATCAGGATGGTGCGCGACGGCGGAGAGGAGGCGAAGGATGTGATATCCGTCCCCTCCGTTCAAGCGGCCGTCGATTATCTCAAGGACAAGGAGGGCACGATCCTGGCATCCACCGGGACCAACGAACTTGGCCTGTACGCCGGGATCCCGGATTACACGAAGAGGGTCGTCGCCCGCATCCTCTCCACCAGGGAATCGGCGGAGAAGGCGTTCGCCCTCGGATTCGAGGGGAGGAACCTCATAGCCGCCCAGGGTCCGTTCACCGAGGAGGAGAACGTGGCCGCCATCCGGAGAGCCGGAGCATCATGGCTGGTCACCAAGGATTCGGGGACGGTCGGGGGGTTCGAGGAGAAGATCCGCGCCGCGAGGCGCACGGGCGCGAAGGTCGTGCTCGTATCCAAGCCGGAGGAGTCCGGATTCACATTCAAGGAGGTTGTCAAGATGGTCGAGGAGAGACTCGGACTGGAGCATCAGGAATCGGAGGAGCCCGAAGGAAAGAGGAGACTGACCCTCATCGGGATCGGAATGGGACCGGGGGACCTCACACAGAGGGCCGCGGCCAGACTGAACGGGGCCGACCTGGTGATCGGAGCCAGACGCATGCTGGAGTCCGTGGACGTCTCCGGCAGGAAGACCCTGACGGAGTACCGTGCGGACGTCATCGCCGAGTACCTCGACGCCCATCCCGAGTACAAAGACGTGGTATGCCTGATGTCGGGCGACACCGGATTCTACAGCGGAACCAAGCAGATCCTCTTCAGGATCGACCGCTCCAGGTTCGATGTCGACGTGGAATGCGGGATCTCCTCGGTCGTCTATCTGGCGGCCAAGCTGGGGGAGACCTGGCAGGATGTTTACCTGACGAGCGCCCACGGACGCGAAGCGAACCTGGTAGGGCTTTCCAGGATCCATAAGAAGGTGTTCACCCTGCTCTCAGGAGACGAATCGGTCAAGCAGATGTGCTCCCTGTTCGTCGAGTACGGGATGGACGTGACCATCGCCATCGGTCAGGACTTCGGCTACCCCACCGAGAAGGTGGTCCGCGGAACGCCCGCGGAGCTCCTCGATATGGAGTTCGGCGACCTCTGCGTCGCGATGATATTCAACGACGAGCCGGACATGACGAATCCTCTGGGCATCCCCGACGAGGAGTTCATCCGCGGCGATGCGCCCATGACCAAATCCGAGGTCAGGACCCTGTCCGTGGCGAAGCTCAAGCTGAGCAGCGACTCGATCGTCTACGATGTGGGAGCGGGGACCGGATCCGTCTCCATAGAGATGGCCCTCGTCGCAGTGAACGGGTGCGTGTACTCCATCGAGAAGGAGGATGCCGCGGCGGATCTGATAGAACAGAACAAGCTGAGATTCAAGACCCCGAACGTGAACGTGGTCCGCGGATTGGCACCCGAGGCGTTGAAGGACCTCCCTCTGCCCACCCATGCGTTCATCGGCGGTTCGTCCGGCAATCTGAAGCAGATCGTCCAGTGCCTTCTCTCGAAGAACCCGGACATCC
>LVVU01000204.1 GCA_006954465.1 Candidatus Methanoprimaticola hominis | reverse complement strand
AAGGATAGGGGAGATCCCCGAGGGCGGAACGGTGAATCTGATCTGTCACAGCGGCTTGAGATCGTACATCGCAGCCAGGATACTGGAGCAGAAGGGGTATGCGTGCCGTCATCTGGCCGGAGGATACAGATTGTATTCATCCGTGGTCAGGGACCGCGGGGTGGGTTCGTCGGACGATTATCCGTGCGGGAAGAAGTGCGAGTGAGTCCGTCAGAAGGCTCCAGATCCGTTGTCGCAGCGATTCGAATGTGGGCCTGCCCGGATTTGAACCGGGGTCAATGGCTCCCAAAGCCACAAGTATACCAAGCTAGCCCACAGGCCCGACACGGCTCGATTGTCCGAGGGCTATTAAAAACTTGTCAGACCGCCCAGGGCAGCCTGGGGTCCAGGAGCTCCGTCAGGAGCAGTGGGTCGACATCGTCTATCGTGGCGGCGTGTCCCCGGACCTTCATGGTCGAGACGTCCAGCTCCTTGCCGATCCCGGACACGGAGGCCTCCTTGGAGATCATGGCCACGGCGTCGGTGTACTGCCTCGGAGCCATGACGGTCCATGCGCCGTCCTCGATGAACGGCTCGCCGTAGGGGTTGCCGTTCCATTTGTCGAGGAATCCGCTGCAGTCCACCCATGCGGGCGGTCCTCTGTGGCGGTGCGTCCTGGAGACCGTCGCGGACTCCAGCTCGAACACCACGATCATCTCGGAGTCGGTCATCTCATGGACCGCGCGGATGACGTTGAATGAATGTTCGTCCAGCTTCTTCTGGAGGGCGTACTGCGTCTTCCAGAGCTGGGATTGGAGGTTGTCGTCGATCATCCCGCTCGGCTTGTCAAACGTCACCGATATCAGCTCGGTGCCGTGCGCCTCCGCCGCCTCCGTGAGACGTATGCGGGACAGGGGTTCCCTCCTGTTCGGGAAGAAGAACTCCATCCTCGGCTCCTCCAGGTACTCCCTGGCTGCGGTTATGAACAGCGACAGGGTGTCCACATGGACCGCCGATGCCGCGTTGCGCTTGTTGTCGACGGGATCGTAGATGACCAGTGCGGAGGACATCTTCGGTCCTTTGCCGTTCACGTCAATGACGGTGCCGTTCCTCCATTTGGATGCGGCCCGCAGGACGTTGTCGAAGGTCCTGTACTTCACGGCGAGGATCTCGCACAGGTATCCAGAGAATCCGCGGGAGTCCTGTTCGGCACCGTAAGCTCCGATGCCCTTCATGAACTTCTTCAGCAGGCGGACCTGGTTGCATCCGTCGTCGTCGAGACGGGATTTCACGAACGCGGTGTGGAACGGCGTGCGGTCCACGGCGCTCTTCATGTGCTCCGTGCTGTCGATGTGGAAGCACGGGACCATGTCCACATCCAATCCCTCGAACACCCCGCGGGTGTAGGGGTGGTCGGAGTACATCCTCATCCCGTGGAGGATGTCCTCGCCCGCCTTCAGTCCGATCCTCTTCAGGTCCTCGGGGTCCGTCTCGGGCGGGAAGAGGAGGAAGAGGTCCAGATCGGGGTCCGACAGGTACGTGTTCTTGGAATACGAGCCTGTGAACCTGGCCTCCGCATCGATGCCGTGGCTCGCCACGTAGGATTCGACCATCTCCTTGAGACGGTCCGCTCTATCCTTTATGGAGGCGACGACCTCCGGCGACGGAACGATCCTCTTCAGGACCTCCTCTTCCACGGCGTTCATGGTACCCCGATGTCCGCTCCGGTATAACCTTAGTACGGCTTCTCCGATGCGATCCTCACATCCTGAACCCGCATCTGCCCATCACTATGGGGGCGTTGGGGTCGGCGGGGACCATGGGGAGCGCATGCTCGTCCGGGTTGCACATGATCTCGACGATGCAGGTCCTTCCGCAGTCCCTGGCCTGCTTCAGCGCATCGTGGATCTCGCCCGTCTTCTCTACGCGTATGCCTTCGGCGCCGAACGCCTCGGCCATCTTGACGAAGTCGGGGTCGCACTTCAACGTGGTGGCGGAATACCTCTCGTTCCAGAACAGCTTCTGCCACTGCCTGACCATTCCGAGGGTTCCGTTGTTGAGCAGGACGATGGTGACGGGAAGGTCCTCCGCGAGGGATGTCGTGACCTCCTGCATGACCATCTGGAATCCTCCGTCGCCGGTCACGGCGATGACGTTCTTGTCGGGCTTGGCGGCCTTGGCGCCTATGGCGGCGGGGAGTCCGTATCCCATGGTTCCGAAGGTTCCGGAGGAGAGCAGCTGCCTCGGGTGTTCTATATCGAGGAAGTGCATCGCCCACATCTGGTTCTGCCCCACGTCGGTGGTGACGATCGTGTCGTCATCGATGAACCTGTTCAGCTCGTGCATGACGCTCTGGGGTGCGATGGGGGAGCCCTCGATGAACGGGGCGCAGCAGCATCTGCTCCTGGCGAGCCTGGCCTTCTCGGTCCAGTCCGCGGTCGTGCCGGTGGTTCCCAGGCGCTCGAGGATCATGCGGATCGCCTTGGCGGCGTCGCATTTCAGATTGGCGCACTGGTGTCCGTGCTTGCCGAACTCGACGGAATCGACATCGATGTGGATGACATGTCCGTCGGGGTCCTGCATCCTGCACTTCTTCCCGTAGGTCCTGTCGGAGAACCTGCTGCCGACGGAGATGACGAGGTCCGCGTCGTTCATCATAGTCATGGCGGCCATCCTGCCGTGCATGCCCAGCGGACCCATGTTGAGCTCGTAGGACGAAGGGACGACGCCCATTCCCATGAGGGTGACGTCGACGGGTGCGTTCAGGCGCTTGGCGAGGGCCATGACCTCGTCGGAGGCGTTGATCGCACCTCCGCCGACCAGGATGAGTGGGCGCTTGGCCTGCTTGATCCACAGGACGGCCTGCTCCAGGTCGCTCAGGTCCTCGCTCCAGGGCTTGATGAAGTACTCCTCGTCGAGAAGGGACGGTTCGATCGACGAGTTCATCTGATCGACGGGCAGGTCGATGTGGACGGGCCCGGGTCTGCCGGTCTGGCAGATGCTCCATGCCTCCGTTATGGCATGCGGGAGCCTGTTGACGTCCAGGACCCTGAAGTTGTGCTTCGTGATGGGCATCAGGACGCTGTATGCGTCGACCTCCTGGAATGCGCCGAGACCGAGGGATCC
>LVVU01000203.1 GCA_006954465.1 Candidatus Methanoprimaticola hominis | reverse complement strand
CTGCAGTCCCGTCACCGAGGATCTGATGATGTCCGTCATCTCATCGCTGAGGATCCCGGGGGCCAACATCGTCGTCTCCGGCGACGAGTACAACATCGGGATGCTGAGGGAGGACCGCGCCGACCTGGCGATCATCGACGATCCGCTGTATCTCTTCGACGCCGACGAGTTCGAGATGGACGAGATCGGTTACATGGGGATGGTCCTCGTGGACAACGGCCCGTCCTTCATCCGTTACAAGTACGGTGCGCAGAGGGTGGCGTTCATGTTCCTCGATTCGGAGGACCGCGAGTACACCATCGAATCGGAGACGTTCTCCCTTCCGGAGCTTCTCGGATCCAACAAGAGCTTCTTCGTCGACGAGTATCTGCTCACACGCAAGAACCTCCGTCTGAAGAGCGCGGTGGATCCGAAGATGCTCCGCCACGCCATCACGGCTCTTTACAGAAGCGAGAGCAGGAACGTCATGAGGGTCATAAACGCGCTCAAGGCCAGGAACCTGTCGAATTAAGGTTTACCAAATAGGATAATACACCTGTCGGGCAATCTGTATCCATTATATAGTGAGAAAAAGTGGCACCCAATCGAATACTATGGTTACACCCAACCCCGACTTCTTCAACGAGTTGACCGCGGCTGGGGCCGGCGACGTCAAGCTGTGCTTCCAGTGCGGTACCTGTACAGCGGGCTGCCCTTCCGGTAGGAGGACCTCCTACAGGACCAGGAAGCTCATGAGGATGGCTCAGCTCGGACTCAAGGAAGAGATCCTTAGCAGCGACGAGCTCTGGGAGTGCAGCACCTGCTACACCTGCGTCGAGAGGTGCCCCAGGCAGGTCCCCATCGTGGACATCGTGATCTCCCTCAGGAACATGGCTGTTGCAGAGGGCCACATGTTCGCCAACCACAAGAACACCGCTAAGAACCTGGCGAAGTACGGTCACACCGTCCCCGTCAAGGATGACATCACCAAGCTGAGGGAGTCCCTCGGACTGCCCGGCGTCCCGCCCACCGTCCTTGCCAACGACAAGGCCAAGGCCGACCTTGACAAGATCCTGACCATCACCGGATTCGACAAGATCACACAGGAGTGAGTAAGATGGCAAAGTACGCGTTTTTCCTCGGATGCATTGCGCCCCTGAGATACCCCGGAATCGAGAAGTCCACCAGAGAGGTCTGCAAGGCCCTGGACATCGAGATCGAGGACCTGAACGATGCCAGCTGCTGCCCCGCCCCCGGAGTCATCAGGGCATTCAACAAGAAGACCTGGCTCGCTGCCGCCGCAAGGAACCTGGCTCTCGCAGAGCAGAAGGGACTCCCCATCATGACCGTGTGCAACGGTTGCTACGGAACCCTCTTCGATGCCGCCCACGAGCTGAACGGCAACGAGGAGGCCCTGAAGGAGGTCAACGAAGTCCTCAAGGAGATCGGAATGGAGTACAAGGGGACCACCGAGGTCCACCACTTCGCCGAGGTCCTGTACAACGAGGTCGGTGTCGAGAAGATCAAGGAGAAGGTCACCAAGCCCCTGGACTACCAGGTTGCTGTCTTCTACGGATGCCACTTCCTCAAGCCCAGCGCCATCAAGAAGCTGGACGACCCCGAGAACCCCCACATCCTGGACGACCTCGTCGAGGCCACCGGTGCTAAGAGCATGCCCAGGAAGCAGAAGATGCTGTGCTGCGGAGCCGGCGGTGGTCTGAAGGCCGCCTTCGGAGACGTCGCCCTGAAGTTCACCCAGACCAACCTGGAGAACATGCAGGCCTCCGGAGCCAAGTACATCATCGATGTCTGTCCGTTCTGCCACCTGCAGTTCGATGGCAGTCAGAAGGACCTCGGGTTCAACATGCCCGTCCTCCACCTCTCCCAGCTCTGCGGTCTCGCGATGGGAATGAGCGAGGCGGACCTCGGTCTTTCCGCACACATCACGCCTGTCGTGCTCTGATGTTCAAAAGGGGCTTCGGCCCCTGAAAACCTCTTAACTTCTCCATTTCTTCGATTTCATTCCCCCTTCCGACCATCTCCGTTCTGGCGTTCGATTATATCATTTTTAGAGTAATCTATTAATATATGCGGTACCAGTCCAATTAGGAAACTTTATTCTGAAAAGGGTAAGCAAAGAACGTCTGGCTCATGTCGTTTTCGCAGGATCCCCGTGGAACGGCGTTTCACATAGACTTTTATACCACGGAACAATCGTTCGCGACAGTAAGCATAGGAGCTACAAACATGGCAGGAGCATCTGTTGCATCTAAGAAGGCCAAGGCGGCCGGAGGCGGCCGTAAGGTCAGGGACAAGTGGAAGGCAAAGGAGTGGTACACGATCCACGCCCCCCGTATGTTCAACGAGGCCGAGATCGGAGAGACCCCCTCTGCGGATCCCGAGTACGTCATCGGACGTACCGTCGAGGTCACCGTGCAGGACCTCACCGGAGATTTCTCCAAGATGCACATCAAGCTGAAATTCAAGGTGTCCTCCGTCGACGGCCACGACGCCAAGACCGAGTTCACCGGACACGACCTCACCAGCGATTACGTCAGGAGGCTGACCCGCAGGAAGAAGACTAAGACCGACCACGTCGTCGACATTGTCACCAAGGACGGCTTCTCCTACAGGATCAAGACCATGGCCATCGCCGACAAGCGCATCCAGTCCTCCCAGGAGGACGCCATGAGGAGGGTCATCGCAGAGACCCTCGTCGCCATGGGCAAGGAGCAGACTCTCTCCCAGATGGTCAAGGCCATTGTCTCCGGAGACCTCGCCAAGGACCTCGCCAGGGCCTGCCGCGTCGTCATCCCCATCAAGAGGATCGAGATCCGCAAGTCCGAGGTCATGGCTGCCGGAGAGTCCGAGCCCGAGTCCATCATGCCTGAGGTCGAGGTCGAGGAGCCCGCCGAGGAGGAGGCCGCAGAGGCACCCGTTGAGGAGCCCGTCGAGACCCCTGCTGAGGAGCCTGCCGAGACTCCCGCCGAGGAGCCCGCCCAGGAGTGATTCTCAAGGCCCCTCCGGGGCCGATCAAACCTTTTCAAGCTAGGTGACATGCGAGTTGGTACCGTTGGTGCATACGTATTCTGAATCCGTATTACTCTCTAACTTCGTGTAATAAAGACTCTGTAAGAAA
>LVVU01000202.1:3220-3525 GCA_006954465.1 Candidatus Methanoprimaticola hominis | reverse complement strand
TCCACTGGGTGACGGCGGACTCTTTCGACGAGGACGGATTCGATCTCGAACTCGAGACAGATTCCGGAACCTACGTGAAGGAGTTCGTGTCCGGGGACGACGGCCGCACGCAACCCAACTTCTCCGAGAGGCTGGGAATCAAGTGCGTCGTCGTCGCTCTCGACGTATTGGCGATTGACTATCACGAACCATGAGGGATTCACAATGCAGGCATCCAGAGGAACAAGGACAAAGACCCGCAACCTTCTGAAGAAGAAGCCCAGGGCACGCGGCCTGTCCCCTATCACCAAGGGACTCCAGACATT
>LVVU01000202.1:0-3128 GCA_006954465.1 Candidatus Methanoprimaticola hominis | reverse complement strand
TCGTCATCGACTCCAGGGGCGAAGCCTACGAGGTCAGTGTCAAGGACGGAAACAAGACGAAGACCGTCGTCGCCCGCCCCGAGCACCTCGTCAGGACCGTGGAGTGAGATTCGAATGGAACAGAGGTACGTCACAGTAGCGGAGGTCAAGGACCTCCTCGAAGCCGTGCTGGAAGAAAGGGGCGGAATGGACCTCATGCTCGCCTCCCAGAAGGCCGCGCTCGACCATGCTCAGAAGACGTGCTCGATTTCCAAGGAGAAGGCCGAAGCGATCGTCGCCGCGGCGAGCGAGCTCGATTTCGTCACCGAACCCGTGGCGGTCAAGATCGCCGACCTCCTCCCCGAATACCCCGAGGACGTCCGCGCGATCTTCTCCAAGGAGAGGGTCACGCTCGACCAGGACCAGATCGAGAGCATCCTCGAGATCGTCCGCAACAACTACTGAGGGCTTCCTATGGAAGACTACGCCTACATTCTAGATTGGCTACCGATGGGCGCCGGAGGCAACTTCGGCAAGTCCCGCGAACCTCTGATCTATGCGGTCGGGGACGAGGAGTTCAAGCTCTTCGAGCTCGTCCCGAAGGCAGGCGCACAGGTCGAGATCGGAACCAGGACCTACATCGGCAAGGACGGCTCCAAGAGGGACGTCGTCGACCACGTCAAGAGGCGCATCGGCTTCGAAGAGATGACGAACAACGCCCAGACGGAGCTCGAATACGCGGTCGACACCATCGTCATGGCCAACCAGCCCAGGTTCATCCGCTTCTTCAACGAGGCAGAGGGGATCAGTCTCCGCAAGCACATGCTCGAGGAGCTCCCCGGACTGGGGAAGAAATCCATGACCGCCATCCTCGACGAGAGGAAGAAGGGCAACTTCACAGATTTCGCCGATCTCTCCGCACGCACCGGGATCAAGAACCCCGAGAAGTTCATCTCCGCACGCATCGTGCTCGAGATCTCCGACCCCGAGAGGAAGCGCTACATCTTCGTTTCGAAATGAGCAGCGCACGGGACCTCATGGCCTCAGCGGGCGTAGTGCCCAAGAAGAGCAAAGGCCAGAACTTTCTGATAGATGACCGCGTGGCCGACCGCATAGTCGGCTACGCCGGCATCACCGACTCCGACAGACTGCTCGAAGTAGGACCCGGATTCGGAATACTCACGGACAGGCTCGTGAACATGGGCTCCGGCTTGACCTGCATCGAGCTGGACGTCAAACTCGCCGAGCATATCCGCTCCACATACGGAGACAGACTCACCCTCCTGGAAGGGGATGCCGTCAAGGTTCCGTTCCCTGGATTCGACGTGTTCGTCAGCAACCTGCCGTACAGCGTCTCCACCCCCATAATATTCAAGCTCCTGGAGCAGGACTTCCGCACCGCGGTCGTCATGGTCCAGAAGGAATTCGCCGACCGTATGGTCGCCGACGTCGGAAGCC
The DNA here is from genome assembly GCA_006954465.1 of Candidatus Methanoprimaticola hominis. Taxonomy (GTDB): domain Archaea; phylum Thermoplasmatota; class Thermoplasmata; order Methanomassiliicoccales; family Methanomethylophilaceae; genus Methanoprimaticola; species Methanoprimaticola hominis. The sequence goes on along the minus strand of LVVU01000202.1, from coordinate 1,691 downwards.
CCGATTACTCGAGGCTCACCGTCAATCTGTTCTATCGGGCCGACTGCGAGATCATGGAGCCCGTGCCTGCATCGAGGTTCGATCCCAGACCGAAGGTCGATTCTGCGGTGGTCAAGATAACGCCCCGTCCCGCACCCTTCGATGTTCTTGACGAACCGACGTTCTTCAAGGTCACCGAGGCCTGCTTCAACCATCGCAGGAAGAAGATCGGGACCTCCCTCAGGAACACGGGGCTCGTGGAATCCTCCGAGGACATCCCCTACAAGGACGAGAGGATCGAGAACCTCCGCCCTGCCGAGATCGGCGAGATCGCCGATGCTGTATTCCTCAGCAGAAAGGGATGAGACTCCGAATATCGCCATCCATGCCTCTTAAATCCTCATCATTCTAATCGATTGTATGTTGAATCAGAGCGGTTCAATGGGTTGAAATACAACATATTGTACATACCGGCATGCAATCGCATCTGGCGAGGAGATACGCCGTCTTCATGATGGGTCTCTTCTGCATCTCCATGGCCATCGGATTCATCACCAAGGCCTCGTTGGGAACCTCGCCGATCACATCGATCCCCTACAGCCTCTCGCTGGTCTTCCCGCAGATCTCCCTGGGCGGCTTCACGATCCTGTTCAGCCTGCTTCTCGTCACCCTCCAGTACATCCTCACGGACAAGTCGACCATCGACCGCACGGCCAGGATCAACATCCTGTTGGAGGTCGTCATCTCGTTCCTCTTCGGATATCTGGTCGATTTCTCGATGTGGGTCTTCTCCGGCTTCGCTCCTTCCGGATACCTGCTCCAAGTCGCATCGGTCCTGGGAGGGATCGCCATCCTGGCATTCGGAGTCTACTTCCAGATCCTCGCCGACGTGGTCATGGTCCCCGGGGACGGGTTCGCATACGCCCTCACCATGCGTGTGAAGAAGAACTACGGCAAGGTGCGCATGACCTCGGATTCCATCATGGTGATCATCGCCGCCGTCATCGGCATCGTCGGTCTCGGCACCCTCGGAGGAGTCAGAGAGGGCACGATTCTCTGCTGCCTTCTCACGGGACTGCTGGCCAGGAAGTACATAGTGGTCCTGGCTCCGTTCTCATCGAAACTTATCCCGGACAGGGACCTTGAATCCTTGTCGAAGGACGGGGGAAGGCATGGAACAGCACACCGATCTCCTCTCGGTCGCACGCAAGGTCCGTGTGGCCGGCAAGGAGCTGAAGAAGAGAAGGGACCGCAACGCGAAGGTCCATGGGATCACATCCAATCAGGCCGACGCGCTCACGTTCATCCGCGACAACCCCGGTTGCAGCATAACCGTTCTGAGGGACTGCATCAGCACATCCCATCAGGCGGCCTGCGGCCTCGCCGACAGGCTCGTGGCGAAAGGGCTTGTGGAATTCGGCACCTCCGACGATGCCAGAGTGAAGACCCTCACCCTCACCCCCGAAGGGACCGAGATGCTGCGTACGTTCTACAGCGTAGGAGTGGAGGACAGCATGGGACTGTTCGGGGACCTGAGCGAGGAGGAGATCCGGAGACTCGATAAGATCATGGACAAGATCCTGGAGAGGATGGACGTCCGATGCGATCCGGGCTAGAGGGTTCGGTAATTATTCCGGGCGCGTGGCTATCGGAACGCGATGCAGGAAAGCGATCGGCCTTGGCCCTTCCGACCCGCCGGATCCGGCACCCCT
>LVVU01000201.1 GCA_006954465.1 Candidatus Methanoprimaticola hominis | reverse complement strand
TCCACGGTCTCGGAAAGGCCGGAGAGGCCCCCAACAACGTCTCCGGTAGGAGGGCTCATCCCCCCGTGCCCGAGAGGAAGTGGGAGCAGAAGGTCAACAAGAAGGAGGCCAAGATCGCCCGCCAGTCTGCGCTCGCCGCCACGGCATGCGCTGCCTGCGTGAAGGCCCGCGGCCACCAGTTCGATGACACCGTTTCCTTCCCCATCGTCGTCGAGGACGAGATCAAGGACCTGAAGGCGACCTCCGAGGTCATCGAGCTCTTCGAGAAGATCGGAATCGGATACGACATCGAGCGCGCCAAGGACGGCCGCAAGATCCGCGCCGGAAGGGGAAAGATGAGGAACAGGAGGTACAGAACCCCCGTGTCCGTCCTCATCGTCGTCAGCGACGAGGAGAGGGGAGCACCCATCTTCAAGAGCGCTGCCAACATCCCCGGAGTCACCGTCGAAGAGGTCAAGACCTTGAACACCAGCATCCTCGCCCCCGGCGGAGATGCAGGAAGGCTCACGGTCTACACCAAATCAGCCATCGAGGCCATAGGAGGCTGGACCCAATGAAGCAGAGCGACGTTCTGATCAGACCGTACGTCACAGAGAAGGCCATGAACCACATGTCGGGAACCCCGACCCAGGCCTACAAGGACGGCAACAAGATCGAGTTCATCGTCAACAGGAACGCCGACAAGCACCAGATCAAGACCGTCTTCGAGGAGCGCTTCGAGGTCAAGGTCGAGCAGGTGTGGGTCAGGATACAGAAAGACGGCAAGCACGCTATCATCAAGCTGGCGGAGGGCTACTCCGCTGAGGATGTCGGTGCCCGTGTCGGAGTCTTCTGAAGGTGAGTGAACATGGGAAAGAGATTGATTCCTCAGAGGAGGGGCCGCGGAACTTCACTGTACCGCTCGCCCAGCCACAGGCACGTCGACGACGTGAGGCTCCCCGCCATGTCCGAGGGCTCCGCCGTCATCAAGGACCTGATCCAGGCCCCCGGAAGGACCTGCCCCCTGGCAGTCCTGGACCTCAACGGCAGGACCGACTACCAGCTCGCAGTCGAGGGAACGAAGGTCGGACAGACCATCGCCATCGGCGGCAGGACCGTGTCCGCAGGCAACATCATGCAGCTGATCAACATCCCCGAGGGTACCCTCGTCCACAACGTCGAGGCCAGGCCCGGGGACGGAGGCAAGTTCGTCAAGACCGCCGGTTCCTACGGAACCGTTGTCTCCAGGGGAGACAAGGTCGTCGTCCTCATGCCCTCCGGAACACTGAAGGAGTTCAGCCCCGACTGTCGCGCCGTTATCGGCGTCATCGCAGGCGGCGGAAGGGGAGACAAGCCCCTCGCCAAGGCCGGAAAGAACGTCCACACCCTCAGGTCCAGGTCCACAGCGGCCTTCAAGACCAAGGGAGTCGCGATGAACCCGGTCGACCACCCCCACGGTGGAGGAAGCCACGCGCACGTCGGAGGCCCCAACTGTCAGAAGAGGACCGCATCGCCCGGTCAGAAGGTGGGTTTCCTGCCTCCTAAGAAAAAGGTAAAGAAGTGATATCATGGCAAAGAAGATCATCGCAGGATCGGCGAAGGCCTCCAGGAGAAAGTCCAGGAAGAAGGCATCGGCGATACAGGCGAGGAGGAAGAAGGAGTTCCTGTACCGCGGGTACAACATGGAGCAGCTCCTCGCCATGCCGTTCGAGGAGTTCCTCACCCTGCTCCCCGCAAGGGCCAGGAGGACGTACGTCAGGGGTCTGAACTACGAGCAGCAGCTCCTGTTCGACAAGCTGATGACGGCCGAGGCACCCGTCAGGACCCACCGCAAGGACCTCCCCATCATCCCCCAGTTCGTCGGAAAGACCGTCAGCATCTACACTGGAAAGGAGTTCAAGGACATCGAGATCAAGCCCGAGATGATCGGATGCTTCCTCGGAGAGTTCGTCCTTACCAGGAAGCCTCCTGTGCACTCCGGTCCCGGAGTCGGTGCTACCAGGTCGTCGAAGTTCATGCCGTTGAAGTGAGGTGCTATACATGGTTTCAGGATACACTACAACAGCGGACCCCGACACGACCGCGAAGGCCCTTGGCAGGGAGATGCCCGTCTCCCCCAAGTTCGCCCGCGAGGTCGCCGGAATGATCCGCGGCATGAAGGTCGACACCGCCAGGCAGGCCCTGGAGGATGTCATCGACAAGAAGAGGGCCGTCCCCCTCAAGAGATACAACAAGCGTGTCTCCCACAAGCCCGGCGTGGGTCCCGGAAGGTACCCCGTCAAGGCCGCCAAGGCCATCCTGGGCGTCCTGGACTCCGCCGCATCCAACGCGGAGTACAAGGGCCTGGATGTCTCCAACATGGCGATCGCGACGATCTCCGTCGCAAGGGGCCGCACCATCCCCGGACACATGCCCAGGGCACACGGTCGCGCCACCCAGTGGAACCAGGAGACGGTCAACCTCGAGATCATCATCGAGGAGGTCGAGTGAAATGGCAGCAGAGAGGAAATTCGTAGCCGAGAACGTCCGCAGGGTCCTCCTCAAGGAGTATCTGATGAAGGAGGTCAGCCGCGCGGGGTTCGGAGGACTCGATGTCCAGAGGACCCCCATGGGTACCCGCGTCATTCTCACCACCGAGAGGCCCGGTCTCGTCATCGGACGCCGCGGACAGACAATCAAGAACCTGACGGCAGTCATCGAGGACCGCTTCGGATTCGAGAACCCCCAGATCGAGGTCCAGGAAGTCGAGAACGCCTCCCTGAACGCTCAGATCATGGCCGAGAAGCTCGCCTTCTCCCTCGAGAGGGGCTGGCACTTCCGCCGCGCAGGACACTCCACGGTCCGCAGGATCATGGACGCTGGCGCACGCGGATGCCACATCATCGTGGCAGGCAAGCTGACCGGACAGAGGCACAGGACAGAGAAGTTCAAGGAGGGCTCCATCAAGTTCTGCGGCGAGCCCAAGGCCCAGTTCATGGACCGCGGATACGCCGTCGCAAAGCTGAAGATGGGAGTCATCGGCGTGACCGTCGAGATCATGGCCAGGGACTCCAAGCTCCCCGCGGACATCAGCGTCCTGAACAAGACCGAGGCAGCGGCGGTCCTCCCGGACCTGTTCGCAGCCCCCGCGGCCCCCGCAGAGGAGGCCCCGGCGAAC
>LVVU01000200.1 GCA_006954465.1 Candidatus Methanoprimaticola hominis | reverse complement strand
AAACCCTGGGGGAGACCCCGGGCCTTTCCTTTTTCTCGAAAACCTGCATCGGACCGGATCGAATCCGCTGTCGAAACATGATATGGATGATGGACCGCTGGATCCCTCCGACGGCCCCTGTGCATCACTGAAGGCGGTCGCCGATATCGTCGCCGCCGAAGAAGTTCAGCTGGGATGCGGCGTAGATCTCCTCGAGACCCGTACCCTCCTGGGCCGAGACCGCTCTGATCTCACCGAACACGCCTGCGTTCTCGACGGCCTTGAACAGCTCCATCCCGATGACCGTCTCCGGCTGGTTGTCGGAGTCCAGAAGGTCGCCGTACAGCGCGTCCGACACCTGGAACCAGTCGAGCATCCTCTGCTCGTCGTCGTCGGAGAGTGTATCGCACTTGGAGAGCACGTTCAGTGTCGGGAGCTGCATCCTGAACTCGACGAGAGCACCGAGGACCATGGCGGAGATGAATCCGTTGGGCGTGCGGCAGAGCGATGGGTCCGAGAGGTACACGATCATGGAGTCCTCCGCACCGAAGGCCCTGACTATGAGCTGGGACGACTCCCTGAATGCGAACAGCTCGAGCTGTCCGGGGGTGTCCACGAGGACGTACTCGGAGCCGTACGTGTCGATGATGTCCGTCATCTTGGAGATGTTGGCTATCATCAGGTCCGCGGCGACGATCTGGGCCCCGTTGGGTCCGAGGCCGTACTCCCTCATGGTCTCCTCGAGGTTGATCCACTCCCTGATGTCGACATCCGCGCTGTACGGCAGCGCGTCCACCCCGGGATCGAGGTTGACCACGATCGAATCGACGCCCTCGTCGTCGAGCCACTGCTTGTACGCCCCGACCAGGGTGCTCTTCCCGCTGCCGGCCGTGCCCACGAAGAATATGTACTTCACAGTCTGACACTCCTACGTATCCAGATGTTCAAAGGGGACAATTATTATTAAATTGCGCACGACCTTCACGGCCCCATGAATGCGACCAATCGCAATCCCGCGCCCTTCGCGGTGATCGGCCTCATCATGGCGTTCGCTTTCGCCATCTTGTGGATTGTCGCTGCAGAGAACGACCCGAGTTGGGCGTTCGGCGACAACAAGCTCTCCGAGCTGGGAGTCTCGTCCATCGAATTCACGGCGGACGTCTTCAAGTACGCATGCATCGCCTGCGGTGCACTCGCCTTCGTCTTCGGACTCGGCAAAGCGTACTGCGAGGACGGATGCAACAGCGCCAGCGGCATCATGTGCGCCGTGGCGGGCATCTTCATGGCCCTCATCGGAATCTACAACGCCGACTACGGCAACGGAAACATCAACGAGACCGTGACCTACCTGTTCTTCCTGTTCATGCTCATCGCGGCCTGCCTCTCCGTCAAGGGAGACTGGAACGATGGCAAGAGGATCAGCGGAGCCATCGCGGCCATCCTCGTCCTCGTCGCTCTGAGCTGCCTCGTCGGCAAGGACATCGAGTTCACCGAGGGAGTCGCACTGATCTGCGGCCTTCTCTGGATCCTGTCCGAGAGCGTCAAGATGATCCTCGAGATCAAGGAATCCAAGGACGTCAAGATCGATGTCGAGACCATCTGAGGAGGAATATCAATGGCACTACCCAACAAAATGAAATTCGGAATCGCCCTCGGACTCCTGGGCGGAATCATAGCGCTCGTCGCCATGGCCTACTCCTGGGGTGGCGAACTGGACGACATGTATCCCGTCGGGCTCAACATGCTCGTCGCGGTGATGTTCTTCGCAGCCGCCGGAACCTTCACAAAGTACAGCCCCGTCAAGGGAGACACCGTCCTCGTCATCAGCGCCCTCGCGATGGCCGTCACCGTCATCGCTGCCGTCTACGAGGCCACCTTCCTCTGGGTCAGCATCCTTCTCGCGGTCATCGCGGTCTGCTGCATCCTGATCGGAGCCTGCCCCAACACCTCCAAGTGGGTGGACAACAACAGGGTCGTCTGATTCTGAAACGGGGTGCCGGAAGGCGCCCCCTCTTCCTTTTCCAATCTACACTTTTTTGAGTAAGTATAAATCCGGTGAGGGCATCGGCCCCCGTATGGATGAGAAGTACTCCTTCGCACTTCGCAAACTCGCTCTTCTGGGTGCGATGGACGATTACATCGCTATATCATCCAGGGAGCTGGGGGAGGCGCTGGAGATGAGCCAGCAGTCCGCGTCCAAGAGGATCCTCGAGCTACTGGATATGAAGTATATAGTAAGGGACCTCGGAGCCCGCAAGCAGCGCATAAAGCTGACCACCAAGGGGATCGAGGACCTGAAAAAGGAGTACAACGAGTACCGTCGCATCTTCGAGCTCACGGACCACATCACCATCCACGGCAAGGTGCAGTCCGGAATGGGGGAGGGCGGATACTACATCTGTCAGAACCAGTACCTCACGCAGTTCCGTGAGAAACTTGGATTCTCACCCTTCGAAGGGACCCTGAACGTCCAGATCGACCCGGAGGACATCGGGAAGCTCGACGTCATCAAGAGCATCGCCGGAACCCTCATATCGGGATTCTCCGACGAGGGCCGCAGCTTCGGGGATGTCATAGCGTACAAGGCGAAGATCCGCAACATCGACTGCGCGATCATCGTCCCCGAGAGGTCCCATTACACGGACATCATCGAGATCATCTGCCAGTACCACCTCAGGAGGACGCTCAGCCTCGAGGACGGGGACTCGGTGGATGTGAAAGTGAAGCTCTGAAAACTAAAAAAGGGGCTTTCGCCCCGTTGTTTATCCTCAGCGCTTCGCGAGCGCATCGATGACCGACTGGAAGACGATCCTTCCGTCCCCTTCCTCGGTCGTGTAGCCCCTGGTCCAATCCGCGTGGGTGAATCTGGAGATCACACGCTCGGGGTGGGGCATCATGCCCATGACGTTCCCGGCAGGGTTGCAGATCCCCGCGATATCCGACTTGGAGCCGTTGGGGTTCCACGGATAGTCTGCATCGGATCCGTCCGGCTTGACGTACCTGAAGACGATCTGATCGTTGTCCTCCAGCTTCTGGATGTAATCGGAGTCGTTGCTAAGCAGCTTGCCTTCGGCATGGGCCGAAGGGATGGTGAGCATGGCCTTCGCCGGGATAGACGATGCGAACATGCACTTGCCGCGGTTATCGTTGCGGAGGACCGTGTGCACTCGAACCTTCCGGAATCGTTGGTGTACAGTGCGGCCTCGGGGGATTCTGACATGGTGGTGTCGAACGCAGGCAGGAGTCCGAGCTCCACCAGGATCTGGAATCCGTTGCACACACCCAGGACGGGCTTCTCGGCCTCGACGAACCTGCGGATGTCCGATCCGAGGGATGCCTTGATCCTGGCTGCGAACAGCGCTCCGGCACGGACGTAGTCCCCTGCGGAGAATCCGCCTGCGAAGACCAGGACGTCGTAGTCCTCGAGGCTCCTGCGCCTCATCTCGGAGGACTGCCCGATGAGCTGCTTCAGGTGGACCTTCTCCGCCTGCGCGCCGACCGCGGTAAAGGCGTCGGCCATCTCGTCCTCGGCATTCGTTCCCTCTATGCGCATGACGCATACTCTGACGTCTTCGGGCTTCATTCGGCTCCCCCCATGATCTTCCAGACGGGCTCGCTCCATGCCTTCCTCATCTCGTCCAGCGGAACCACGGTTCCGTTGTCCTTGATCCTCAGGCAATCGCCCTTGGTGATCCCCAAGAGCGTGGCATCGTCACCCATGATATCGGTGAACCTCGTGACATCGGCACCGTCGATCTCCACGATCCAACGGCTGTTGCTCTCGGAGTACAAGTTGACCCTGAAGTTCTCGCCGACTGCGGAGGTGTCGATCTCCGCACCTATGTGTCCGGAGATGCACATCTCCGCGACGGCTACTGCGAGTCCTCCGTCGGAGCAGTCGTGACAGCTCAAGACGATGCCCTCGTCCATGGCCTTGAGCAGCTTGTCCATGAGCCCCTTGAGATTCTCGATGTCCACCGCGGGGACGTCCCCCTCGACGCCTCCGAACTTCCTGAACAGAAGGGATGCCCCCATCTCGTCCCTCGTCTTTCCGACGATGAAGATGCAGCTCCCGGCCTTCTTGAAATCGGCGGTGATGCACTTGCGGATGTCGTCGATGAGACCGCATCCGAGGATCATCG
>LVVU01000199.1 GCA_006954465.1 Candidatus Methanoprimaticola hominis | reverse complement strand
ATCGCCGCATTAGAAGGCAGAGGATACATCGTCCTCTGAGCGGCCCATTCTGCTGTGGCCGATCTCATCCTCTGTCAAGAAGGGGTTCTGAATAGTCACGTTGGATGTATAATACCGACTACGAACATGTTCGATTGAATCCAATCTCAACATGGCCAGACATTTTAATGAATGGATTGTTCCTGGCAAGTTATTAGAATCTAATACCGGAAAGTTGGATATAACTAGCGGGCATGAAGGGGTTTGATAAGAAGTTTTCCGGGCAGGGATCGACCCCCGCCCGATGGTCTCAGTTCCTCTCCTTCTCCACCGACAGGTAGGCGCAGATGCTCGCGATGACCATCATGATGAAGGCCATCATCCACAGGGTCTGGAACTCCCCGACGGTCTTGTCGGAGATGATGAACCCGGCGATGGTGATCAGAATCGCTCCTCCCGCGAAGGGGAAGAGGTTCAGCGCGGCCGTGGACGTCCCGGCCATCGCGATCGGATACAGCTCCTTGATCTGAGCGTAGGATACGACGAAGAATCCTCCGAAGAATCCGAACAGGAAGTTGATCGCGGCCTGGACCCCGAAGGAGTCCATCCCGTCCTTCCCGGCCGTCAGCCAGATGACGGCCCAGATCAGGGTGTATATGAAGGTCCCGATGATCAGGACCTTCCTCCTCGAACGCAGGATGCGATCGGAGAGTCTTCCGGCAAGGGGACAGCCGAACACCATCCCGATACCGACCATCGTGACCATCAGTCCGGCGTCTCCCGCGGAAAAGCCGTAGATGCTCTTGTAGAAGGATCCCGCCTGGGATGCCTGCCAGAGCATGATGGTACCGTACATGAAGAAGAACCATATGGCCAGTGGCCAGAACTTCCTCCCGCTGGTGAATGTGAGCTTGAGGGCCTCCACGGTCCCCATCTTGGCGGAGGTGGATTCCCCGATGGGCTCCCCCGTCTCCTCGGAGACGATCTCCTCGATGCTGGGGAGCTCCTTCTCCGACGGGTGGTTGCGGACGATCAGCCAGCACAGCCCCGCGATGACCGCGGTGATGAGCGCCAGCATGATGTACGTGGTCTCGATGCCCAGCGAGTCCATCATGATGACCATGGGGGTCGCTGCGGCGATTCCTCCGACGTTCCCCACGAGCAGCAGGATGCCGCTCATGGAAGCGAACTCGTTCTTCCTGAACCAGACGGCCAGGATCTTCATTATGGGTATGTAGACGACGGCCGCTCCGATCCCGATGATGAACTTGCCGACGATCATCAGGTTGAAGTTGCCGCAGCTGGCGGAGTACGCGCTCAGGATGGATCCCACCGCGATCAGGAATATGAATATGGTCGCGGCCTTGCGGGGTCCCATGCGGTCCGTCAGTATACCGCTAGGTATCTGCATCAGCGTGTACGCGTACAGATAGGCGGATGCGAGCAGGGCGACCGATGCCGTCCCCACTCCGTAGAACGACTGCAGATTATCCGATATGGCTCCGCCTGTCGTCCTGTGGAAGTACACGAAGAAGTACGCTATCGCCAGGACGATGAAGATCATCCACCTGTAGGAGAGCGTCTTCCTCTTCTTCTCCTCGTCTATGGTCATTCCAATCCTTCTCCCTCGGTAAAACGGAAGGGCTGTCGGACCACTGCAATCGATATCGACGCATAGACGATATAATGGAGCCTGCGAACATGTTCGGATCACTTCTTCACGAAGCGCTCGCTGCGGCAGAACATGCGGTAGAAATCGAAGATGTTGCGTTCCGCGGTCCTCAGGATGACGTTGAGATTGGATTTGGAGCATCCGAGGATCTTGGACAGCTCATCCAGGCCTATGCGCTTGGGGACGTCGTAGTATCCGAGATCCATCGCCGCCTCGAAGAACGCCTCCTGCTTGGGGGTGAGCGTCACATCCGGAGAAGCGACCTGGCTCGATATTATCTCGAACGAATAGCCGTGGGCGCGCATATCCTCGAGGAGGTTCTGGATCTCGGCGCTGCTGGGTCCGATGAGGGTCCACTCGATGAGGGTGTCCGTCTTGGGGACCGCGGAAGACAGGAAGCACCCGGATCTGTTGATCAGAGAGGACAGCATGCACCTGCGGTTGGTGACCATGGCCATGCACTTGTTCCTTGAGACGCGGGCCACGGTGGATTCCCCTCCGGGATATACGAAGCGGCCCTCCTCGACGATTCCGTTGGGGTCGTCCAACTGTATCATGGAGTATCCGGTACCGTTGTCCATCATCGAACACGTGAGTATCCTCACTTCCACATCATCCTTCCCGAACTCGATCGGAAGGAGGCTGTGACAGGGATGCTCCTCGGCGATCTCGGTACGATTGAGAAGGATGCGACAGGTGTGCATGGGTGATGAACGGTCGAAGTGGTTAATAGCGCTATTGAACCAGGATCTGGATCGGGTTCGGAGGTGCAGACGGGGTCTAATACAGTATACGGTATCCCTTATGCATGGACATCAGAAGCGGTATCGACGATGCCGGACTCAAGAGGCTCTTCGGACTTCTATCGTACAACAAGAGTACGACCCTCTTGAACAATGGGGCTGTATCTCCCCCGAACGAGGTGCATCCCGGAATCACAGTGTATCTGATCTCAGATCCGGACGGTGCGGAACATGTCGTCCTCCGTCGTTGCCGCAGCAACGGCGACGAGCTTCTGGACTGCGACTGTGCGAACGAGGGATGCGAACATATCGCAGCGGTTCTGCTATCCGATCTGAATTCACACACTACCGAAGAAGCAACAGACCCCAAACTCATCAGAGAACTTGAGGATCTTATCGACAGTATAGTGGATGACATCCTCGACGACCCCGATTACGATGAGGAGGCCAACTATTACGACGACTGGCACTATGGGAAGTATGACCTGGATGATGAGAACTACAATTACGAGGTGGAACACGACCACACGAAGGCCGTGCTGGACAGAATCATCTACGAGATCACGGAACCGAATGCTACTATCCTGTTGATCGACAGACTGCTGATGAGACTGTCTACCATGGAATACGATAACGGAGGTGTCTATGAAGCCTTCGACGAACATGGCTCCGACATCTTTGAATTTCAAGCTAGGTGACATGCGAGTTGGTACCGTTGGTGCATACGTATTCTGAATCCGTATTACTCTCTAACTTCGTGTAATAAAGACTCTGTAAGAAA
>LVVU01000198.1 GCA_006954465.1 Candidatus Methanoprimaticola hominis | reverse complement strand
CGGAGGAACCTTCCTCCACCGAAGATGGATGCGGAGTCGCACATGTGGGTCGTCCTGATGTTGTTCACGGGAGGCCTGTCGTAGAGCCCCTCCTCGTACAGGTCGAGTATCGCCTTGGCGCGGGTGGTGGCCATGAGGTACGCGCAGCTCTCCGGTCCGTGGACCAGTACGGCGGTGTCCTCGAGCCTGCAGTAGGCCGCGACGGCGCCGTATGCGGCGCAGGAGCTCATGATCCTGGTGCCTTTGATGGTGGTGCGGCGGGAGCAGCCGGTGCAGGTCGGTATTCGCGATGAATCCTCTTCGGAACGCGGACGGATCGGACGTCCCGCGGCGAGGTCGGACATCTGCTTCTCATCGAGCGGCATCGGATCCCTCAGAACGGGGTCCCCTGACATGGCCTGCGTTATCCTGTCCGCGATCCTGCGGATCTGGGATGCGGCGTCGCTGTCCGGGTGGAGCTCCATCACAGTATGTCCCGCGGCCTCGGCATCGGCGAACAGATGATCCCGGGGGATCTCCGCGATGATCTCGGTGCCTGCCGCCTCAGCGAACCTCTCGACGGCTTCCTTCTCGCCCTCGCCTCCTCTGGAATTGAACACTATCCCGAGGAGCCTGGGTCTGCCGGTCTCGAAGTTCATCATTCCCTTCATGATGTTGTTGGCGGCGTAGAGGGCCATGAACTCCCCGGATGTCACCAGGATGACGGCGTCGGCGTACTCGCTCCTCAGAGGAACGGCGAATCCTCCGCAGACCACGTCCCCGAGGACGTCGTAGATCCTGACGTCCACGTCGAGGTCGTCCGCCCCCAGCTTCCTGAGGGTGTCGAAGGTGGTGAGGATGCCGCGACCGGCGCAGCCTATCCCGGGCTCGGGGCCTCCGGCCTCCGTGCATAGGATCCCGGAGGTGCCTGTGACGATGACATCTTCCAGCCTCCTCTTCCCGATGGGGACCTCGCGGACATAATCGAGAACGGTGCGCTGGGCCTGACCGTCGAGGAGGAGCCTGGTGGAATCGTGCTTCGGATCGCATCCGATCTGCATCACCTTCTTGCCCTCCCCGGCCAAGGCGACCGAGATGTTCGCCGACATCGTCGATTTGCCTATGCCGCCCTTGCCGTACACCGCCACTTGGAACATGATGGCCAGTCATCGGCGAGATGGTATTTAGTTGGATGGATGGTCCATCTTGTTGCCCGGAGATCGTTCCCGGCTCCGATCGGCATCGGACGATGCAGCATTGCATGCAGTCGTGACATTCTTTTACCGCCTAGGAGATGGGGTGGGGACGCGCGCCATGTGGCGTGCGAGGTGAAAGGGCATGGGAATCAATATCGGAATCATGGAGTCGGAGGCGCCCAGCGCTCCCTGCAAGGATCTGCGTTCGAAGGTCGTCAAGGTCCACATGAAGGATGTCGGACCCTTCGCGGACTATGCCGAGTACGACGAGTTCGTCCCCTACGAGAAGGCGAAGGCCGCCGTGGGCGACTGGGATGCGTTCGTCAAAAGGAACAGGCTCAACGAGGATGCCGACGCGGTCTACATCGAGAAGGTGAAGAAGAGCGAGGACCTCGAGACCCTGAAGCCCCTGGCGGAGAGGGTCTGCACCGGATGGATCGTCATGGAGAACGTCCCCGAAGACAGGAAGGATGCGGTTCTGAAGGCCTCCGACGACAAGGTCACCGGATGGGACCTCCTCGACTTCGACGAGATGAACGAGATGTGCGGATCGTGCCCCCTGTCCTGGGACAAGGGCCGCGGATGCATCGGAGCCTTCGGGCCCGACAACAGCCTGCTCCCCGAGATCGCGGGAAGGCATGAATGCCCCATCGTCGCATCCGTCCCCCAGGCCGTCGCCGAGGGGAGGAGATTCACATCCGAGGATGCCAAGCAGCTCCTCAAGGAGGTCGAGATCCTGAGGCAGGCCCTCCCCGAGGAGGGCAAGATGATGGTGAGACGCTACTCCGGTCCCGTGGACCGCATGGAGGCCGTCGCCCGCATCTCCGAGAAGGAGGGCTGCGGGTTCTTCTTCTTCTGAGAAACCTGAAGATCGTCCGAGGGGGACGGCTCCGATGCCGTCCCGCCCCGGGATCACATATCCATCGAGGGCTCGGTGCCTTCGAGACGCACGAGGGCATCCGTCATCCTGCCGACCATGGCCCTGATGCCCTTCATGCCGTACTCGTCGTCCTCGTAATCGGGCGAGTGCCAGGCCCTCACGATGGGAAGGGGATAGGATCCTGCGACGAGGAGCCCGTTCCTGAGCAGGAAGTCGACGAGCTGGTTGTACACCAAGGAGCCGCCGTCGTGGCGGCAGACCGAGAACGCCCCTCCGACCTTGCCGGTCAGCGGGACCCCGCTGTTCTGGAACACCAGCATGGCCCTCTCCAGGAAGTTCTGGAGGTTGCTGGGACATGCATTCATATACGTGGGCAACGCGATGAGGATCGCATCCGCGGCCCTCATCCTATCGAGCAGCTGATTGAATCCGTCGTCCTCGTCATAGCATCTCCCATCCCCGCGTATCTCGCAGGTGAAGCACACGTTGCAGTTCGTCAGGCGGTAGTCGTAGATGTGGACGATCTCCATCTCGATGCCGTTCCTCTCGAACATGTCCTGCACTTCGTTCAGGATGTTGCTGGTGTTGCCCATCGGTTCGGGGCTTCCGTTGATGGCGAGGACCTTCATGGTCCCCGATTCCGCGTATCATCCTATAACTGTTCCGAATCCCGCGGATGGAGCCTCCGGGATGCGATCCTCCAACTTCACGCATCTTAAGTCACCTTCACTTTCCGAAGGTTAGTCACGGTGGGTGGAGCATCACCCTTGCACATGGTCCCGGATCCGGTGCCAGGAACACCGTCCGAACGGCCGTGAAAGTCTCTGGGAACGCGCACGCGAGTTTATAAGCCCGCGACAGATAGCGGGCGCCATAAGGTATCGCTATGGCCGAAATGCTGAAAATCACGGATCTCCACGCCACGGCCGGCGAGAGGGAGATCCTCAAAGGCGTGAACCTCACGGTGAACGAGGGGGAGACGTGCGTCCTCTTCGGACCCAACGGATCCGGGAAATCCACCCTGATGGCCACCATCATGGGATACAGCACGATCAAGGTGACATCAGGCACCATCGAGTTCAAGGGCAAGGACATCACCCACATGCCTGTGGACGAGAGGGCCAAGATG
>LVVU01000197.1 GCA_006954465.1 Candidatus Methanoprimaticola hominis | reverse complement strand
ATTTCTTCCTCGGCCTTCCCATCTGTACCACCCATCTTCGTTGGTACAGATAGATGTAGTTGCAGATTAATTAAGTTATTTCAGAAACGTTATACTAGTCGAATGGTGCCGTTTCAGAGCGGTTCGGATCAAGGAATCGTTCTAAAACTCGGATTAGCGTCGATATCCATCAGAAATCGGGTCGAAAGCCGCCTCGGTCCAGTGTAGTGCTGACTTTGTGTTCGACGTAGGTTCCAATAGCTGCCCTGACGAAGTATCTTCCCAAGAATCATCTCGATATCATCGATTCTGCCCTCGAGGACGGCGTTGCAGAAGTCCTGATAGGAGCCGGAATCGAATCTGACCAGCGATTCCATGCGAGCGGCTATCATAATTCTGATCTCGGAGTTCGGTATCGAGAGTCTGAAGAGAGAGTTTCCTTCCGGGACGGCCTTCAGATATCCCGTCATCGCCATCACCGTGTAGAGGGAGTCGTCGAAGACATCCGCTTCCTCATATGAGATCGAGGTCCTCAGCCGTTCGCGGATGCCGTTCCCTTCCAGGTCCATGAGACGTTTCATGGAGTCCATGTCGGATTTGCGGAATAATCTGTCTAGGAAGCTGTTCGTGGCTGTGTTGGACCAGTACGGCTCCGCCTTGAATCCCGAATCCGCATAGCTTAGAACGCTCCAAGGATTGTAGACGTCGGCAGCTCCGAAGCGGTATCCGTCGTACCATTCCTTCGCTTCTTCGAATTTCGATTCGTTTCCGAAGTCTGCGCATAGCCTGCGGACTTCGCCTTCCGTGAAGCCCCAATATTCGTCGAAACCCTCATCGAAAACACTGTTCACATAGAGGTTGTTCAGTCCGGAGAATATACTGGCTTTTGCTATCTGCATCACGCCTGTGACCACTGCGAAATCCAGGGATGGATTGGATTTCAGAGCCGTGGACAGGAATACGGACATGAAATCGAGGATCTTCTTCCTGAGCTCTTCCGATCCTGCTTCGTTGACTGCGTTATCGTATTCATCGATGAGCAGAATCACCTTCTTCCCATGCTCGGCTTCGAGCATCCCAGTCAGATCCTGGAGGGCGAATTGGAGAGTCGCTTCATTCGCAGATGCCATGGATATGTCATGATACGACATCCTCTGTCTGTTGCTTATCTTCTCAGAGCATTCCAACTCCGGAAAAGAACTGTAGAGGTCGCCGACCTTTTTTCCGAGTTTCCAAAGATAATCCTCATAACAGTCGGTTTTCAGATCCTTCATACTCAGCATGATCACGATGCATGAGTTCTTCTTCGGATCATCGGGCCTGAGGTTAGATATGCAGAGGTCGTCGAACCATGGATTTCCTGCATATCTCTCGTTGAAATACGCATCGAGCATGCTGAGATTCAGGGATTTCCCGAATCTTCTGGGACGGGTGAAGAGGTAGACCTCCTTCTTCTTTCTGAGCAGTTCGTCGATCAGTGCGGATTTGTCCACATAGTAGCCGTTCTCCTCACGGATCTTCTTGAGGTCGTCAACTTCGGTCATGATCGGTCTTCCGTCGATGCTCAGCCCCGTCGTACGTATTCCCCCTCTTTCCTGCACATCCTTCGTATCTGGAATTTATAAACATTCGTGTGTTTTGTTTCATCGCGTTCCTGACTACGGTCCGTCATGCTCCATCAAAGCCATCCTCAGCCTTTGGGCGGTCCGTTCCGTTCCAGACGATTCTCATCCCAGGATCGGAAAGGTCGTAGGTTTTAGAGATTCTATGCGCAGTCTTATAATGCGCGTGAAGAATGCGGGCGCATGGAGTATCTTCTTCAGATCCTCGTGACTCTGGTGGTGCTGTATGCGCTGGCCCGTGCGGGTACCGTGCTGGTCTCGCGCTTCGGTCTGCCCGGTCTCATCGGGGAGATAATAATGGGTGTCGTCATCGCCAACTTGGTGATCGGCGACTTCTCGCTGATGGAGTTCTTGGATCTGGGGATGCCGGCTCCCGGTGTCGAAGGCGATCATGGTAGCGGAGTCTATCCGATCGTCTACGCCATGGCCGAGCTGGGTGTGATCTTCCTCCTGTTCACGGTGGGTCTCGAGACGAAGGTCAACGACCTGATGAAATCTGGCAAGGCCGCGTTCTTCTGCGCTCTGATGGGGGTCATCGTCCCGTTCGTACTCGGATTCGCTCTCATCATGGGTACCGAGGGCAACATGAACCATGCGCTGTTCCTCGCAGCCGCGATGGTCGCTACGTCCGTAGGGATCACTGCGAGGATCATCAAGGACCTGAAGCTCATGGACACCCGCGAGGCCAGGATCATCATCGCCGCCGCGGTCATCGACGACGTTCTCGGAATGATCGTCCTCGCCATCGTCAAAGGAATGGCCGAGAGCGGAGAGCTCTCCATCCTGAACGTGGCCTCCATCACGCTGCAGGCCGTCGTGTTCGTACTGGTGGTCATCGCGATCTGCAAATGGGTCATCCCGCGCATCTACGACTACTTCGAGGACCGCAAGAAGGCCAAGGAGGCCGCCGGGAAGGTGCCCTTCTCGACGAACAAGCTGGTCCTCGCCATCATCGTCTGTCTCGCCATGGCTGCCCTCGCGGAGTTCATCGGACTCGCCGCGATCATCGGAGCGTTCCTCGCCGGCATGATGTTCGCCGACCACGCGTGGGAGTGGGATCTGGAGAGCAAGATCGATTCGATATCGACCTTCCTGCTCTCGTTCTTCTTCCTCAATGTCGGTCTCCAGGTGGATATCGGTACGCTCGGAGATACGTCCGTCCTCGTCCTGGTCGTCGTGGTCATCATCCTCGCGGTCATCTCCAAGCTCGTGGGATGCAGCCTCGGTGCCAAGATGGGCGACAGGTCCCTCGACAGCAGTTCTCTGAAGATCATCGGATTCGGAATGGCGCCCAGGGGCGAGGTCGGGATCATCGTGGCGGCCATAGGACTCGCCAGCGGTGCGATGTCTCAGGATCTCTACGCGGTCGTCGTCCTGATGTCCGTGATAACGACGATCATCGCTCCTCCGATAATCTCGAAACTGTTCAGGCAGAAGTATCACGAGGAGTACAAGATCCTCCCAGAGGATCAGATCTGAAACCCATTATTAGGTTGAGAAACACGGCTCGTCCGTTTTCAAGACCATGACCGGGCTAACGGAGTTTAAAGCCTCCGCTGCCCGGTCGCAAGCTTCTATCGAAGC
>LVVU01000196.1:3232-4440 GCA_006954465.1 Candidatus Methanoprimaticola hominis | reverse complement strand
TGTACAGACGGTCTCCGACCATGACGGTATCCGACAGGCCCACGCCCATCTCACGGGCGGCCATCTCGAGCATGAGACGGTTGGGTTTGCCGATGACGGTTGCGGTCGTCTGGCACATCTGCTCGAACATCCTGATGAACGGCCCGATGTCGATGTCGTAGAAGTCCTCGGTCGGACACAGGTCGTCGGGATGCGTGGCTATGAGCTCGGCGCCCTTCTTGAGGAAATGGAACGCCTTGTTGATCTTCTCGTAGGTGATCGTGGTGTCGAACGTGAGCACGACGATGTCCGGATCGTCCTCTACTATGTCGATCCCTGCATCCTCCATCTCCTTCACCACATCGGGGACGGCCACGGGATACACCCTGCGACCGAACCTCTCCGAAATCAGGAAGCATATGGTCTCGGTCATCGACGTCAGGACATCGTCCTTCGTGGCATCGAATCCCATCCTGGCGAGCTTCCCGCTGTAGAAATCCCTGGAATGGGACGAGTTGTTGGTGAGGAAGACGAACGGGATCCCCTTCTCCCTCAGATACGAGATGAACTCCTTCGCCCCGGGGATCGGATCGCCGCCCTTGTAGATGGTCCCGTCCATGTCGAGCATGAATCCACCGAACCTCATCTCGGGCCTGAGCCTCTCTGCCACTATCGCCATCGTATCATCGAGCCCTTTCCGGGCCTCCTTGCTGTATATCGTCGCAGCCGGATGATAGGTGGGGATGAACTCCACCTGCCTCCCGTCGACGTCTATCATTACCGGCTTGTTCACAACAGGGGCCATAGGCCCGCTGTAACCCATCAAATCGCGACAGGCGGACGATGATCAGTTTGGCATCGGCGATCTCCGAACGGAGGAATCTGGCACATGCCTTCATCTCCTCCTCTGTAGGGTCCCTGTTGCCGGGCGGCCGGCATTTCACGGTGTTGGTGATCAGGACGTCCGCACGGGAGAATCCGTGACGGGCCATGGCTTCCGAGAGGATCTTGCCGGACCTGCCGACGAACGGCCTGCCCTGTATGTCCTCGTTCTCGCCCGGGCCCTCGCCCACGAACACTATCCCGCTGTCGGGGTTGCCGTCGGGGTACACGACCTGTGTACGGCCTTCGCACAGCCCGCAGAGCCGACAGTCCCGATCGGGCCTCATCTCTCACCCAGGAGCTCGGATCCCTTCACCAGGGGGATGAACGTGACGTCCTCGGCCTTC
>LVVU01000196.1:0-3197 GCA_006954465.1 Candidatus Methanoprimaticola hominis | reverse complement strand
GGACAGGACGTACTTGACATCCGCACCGGCCTCCCTGAGGACATGGATCCCTTTGATGCAGGAGCCGGCGGTGGTGACGACGTCCTCGACCATCAGGACGACCTCGCCCTCGTTGAGATCCCCTTCGATCTGCTTGCCGGTGCCGTGGTCCTTCTTCTCCTTGCGGACCATGACGAACGGGAGTCCTGTCTCGAGTGCCAGCGCGGCCTCCAGAGGGACCGCTCCGAGAACGACTCCGGCGATCCTGTCCGCCTCGATGCCGTTCTCCTTCATCTTGCCGGCCATAAGGCGGGCGATGAGGCCCAGCACCTTGGGGTCGGTGCTCGCCTTCTTGATATTGATGTAATAGTCGCTCTTCGCGCCGGAGGCGAGCGTGAACTCGCCGAACTGCAGCGCACCGCATGCTTTCAGTGCATCAGATAGCTCGCTCATGTGAATCACCAGGGCTCCTTCTTGAGGCCCATCTTGTACCCGATGATGTTCGCGAACCTGTGGATGGCGAACATGATCACGAGTATGAAGATGAGGGCGGCGATGTGCCATCCCTCGATGTAGTTCGAATACACCCAGTCGGGGAAGAACAGGGCGGTTATGCAGAACGCTCCGATGACGAAGTCGTACTGATCGAGGATGGGTGCCTTCTGCCCCCTCTCCATGCCGAGCCTCCTCTTGATGAAGGCCCCGCAGAGGTCCCCGAGGACCGCTCCGAACGCCAGGCAGGCGAGGATGCCGACGTTGCTCCAGAAGGGCCCGAAGCCCCAGTAGTCGTCGGATCCGAATATCGCCGAGATGCCTATGAGTATCAGTCCCAGGACGATTCCCGAGAACGCGCCGCCGAAGAATCCCCTCCAGGACTTCCCGTCTCCGAAGATCCTCTTCCCTCTCCAGGACTTCCCGAAATCGATCTTGGTTCCGCCGCCGAACACCACCGCAGCGGAGTTCGGAAGCATCGCGGGCAGGAACATCCAGAGGCCGTTGAGCATTATGGCTATGACGCCCAGAGCATCCATTGTATCGGACCGTCATCGCCATGCTACGTAAAAAGCTGGCTATCCTGCCCGCCTCTGGCAGGTTTTATAGTGCGGATGCCATCGCACCGAGCATGCTCGTCCTGGACACATCGGCACTCTTCACCTTGGACGCACCGCCCGACGAGGACTACGTCTGCCCTCCCGGCGTGCTGAAGGAGCTGGCCAGCTTCGACGATCCCCGCCTGGCCCTATGGGGCGACATGCTGAGGATCTCCGACTGCACGAAGGAGTCCATGGACCGTGTGGACGAGGTCGCGAAGAAGACCGGCGATGCCGGGAGGCTCTCGCCCATGGATAGAAGCGTCCTTGCTCTGGCGCTCGATGTGAACGGCACCATCCTCTCCGACGACTACTCCATACAGAACGTGGCGAGGGTGCTCGGCCTGGAGTTCCGTCCGGTGGGAACCGCCGGGATCAAGAAGGTCGCCAAGTGGAACTACAGGTGCAACGGGTGCGGCAAGTGGTACAAGGAGAAGTACCCCGAATGCCCGATATGCGGATCGACGATGAAAGCCTGCAGGAAGAGGCGATCAGGGGAACAGGCGCTTGCAACGGATGAGGTTGCCCATCCTGCGCTTCCCCAGCATGGCCATGCACATCCTTGTCGTCGCTTCGGACCTGAATGCGAAGGTGTCGGCCAGCTTCTTGTTGAAGGCCGCGGTCTTCAGCGGCTTCTCCATGATGTGCCTCCACTCCGTATCGTAGGTCGACAACGAGGATCCGGACCTGATGTTCTCGGCCGCCACGCGTCCGCAGATGCGTCCGGCGATCATCGCGAGGGGTATGCCTCCACCGTTGACGGATATGACCTGTCCAGCAGCGTCTCCGACGACCATCGCGTTCCCGCTGACCGTCTGGGATATCGGGCCTTCGCTGGGCACGAACTTGCCCTCGAGCTTGGAATGGTCGGTGAAGCCGCGCTTTTCGGCGAACCTGTCGAAGTACTCCGAGAGGGTGCCGTCCGCGAACCTGGGAGCGAATCCCACACCGACGTTGGCCCTTCCGTTCTTGGGGATGATCCAACTGTACGCTCCCGGAGCGAGATCGCCGAAGAACATGTACATGTAGGGTTCGAAGTCGCCCTTGACCTGGGCTGTGACCGCAGGATATGGATTGCGGTTCCTCGGAAGGCCCAGGCTGCGGGCCACCTTGGATCCGGGGCCGTCGGCTCCGACGAGGACCTTGTAGCGTATGTCGCCCTTGGAGGTCTTCGCGACGTTGCCGTCGGTGTCGATGAACATCCTGTCGTTCTCCAGGACCGCTCCGGCCTCCACGGCCCTCTTGGCCAGGTACTGGTCGAAGAGGTCCCTGTCGGTGGTGTATCCGTCGAAATCGAGGAGGGTGATCTTGTTCTTGGGATTCACGAGCTTGATCCCCTTGATGTCCAGGCATCTGAAATCCTCAGGGATATCGAACAACGGCTCTGCATCCTCGAGATTGGGGAACATGCCCTTTATCTCGGCCATGCCCGGCATGAACTCTCCGCATCTCACGGGCACTCCGACCTGGGCGCGCCTCTCGATGAAGAGCACGGAAGCGCCGTTCTCGGCGGCGTATCTCGCCGTCGTGCTTCCCGCAGGACCGGACCCGACCACCAAAACATCGACGTTCTCCATATCCTCACCTCTGACGGTTCACCACGTTCTCCGCGATGTCCAGAAGAGCATCCCTGTATACCGAATCGGGGAAGGGATCCAGGATGGAACAGGCCGATTCGGAGATCTCCTTGGCCTTCGCCATGCATCTCTCCACGGCATCCGTCCTCTGGATGAGATCCAGCGCACGGAAGACGTCCTCTTCCAGAGGGTACTCCTTCTCGAAGATCCCGCAGAGCTCGGGCCCGAAGACCGGGTCCTTCATCGCATAGATGGCGGGAAGAGTGGGCTTGCCCTCGATGAGGTCCGTTCCGACGGCTTTGCCGGTCTTCTTGGGATCGCCGATGACATCCAGGGTATCGTCCACGATCTGGAACGCCAACCCGATCTCATAAGCGAAGGTTCCGATCGCCTCGACGAGCTCCGCATCGACTCCCGATACGGCGGCTCCCGATTTAGCGGAGGCCTCGAAGAGCTTGGCGGTCTTGTCCCCGATGATGAGCATGTAATCGTCCTCGGTGACCGAGGTCTTATGCTCGAAATCCTTCTGTACGAACTCGCCCGCACCCAT
>LVVU01000195.1 GCA_006954465.1 Candidatus Methanoprimaticola hominis | reverse complement strand
CCCGATTCCGTCTTCTTTTCCACTTTCGTCTCCGTCCGGAGCACGGATCAACGTTGTCAATCCGGGCAGGACTGCCGAGCCGCTGAAGCATCGGATGGAGAACCGGAGAGCTTACGCTCACCGAAGTGGAATGGAAGAAGTAGCCTCGCTCAGATTCGAACTGAGGTCGCAGGATCCAGAGTCCCGCATGATTGACCGCTACACTACGAGGCTATCGAAATCCCCTCAATCTATCGTTGTTCTTAAACCTATCTGTCGACACCCAGGCGTGCCTGGGGTCCGATGGGTGAGGAATGGGGAAGAATGGAAGGGTGCCGGGCCCGAAGGCCCGGCTTGGAAATCACTGGACGGCCTTCTGGACCTGTCCGAAGATGTCGTCGATGCTGCCGACGCCCTGGATGGTGACGAGCACATCCTTCTGGCCGTAGTAGTCGATCAGGGGCATGGTGTTCTCCCTGTAGACCTTGAGCCTGTTCTTGACGGTCTCGTCCTTGTCGTCGTCCCTCTGGTAGAGCTTCCCGCCGCACTTGTCGCAGATGCCCTCGGTCTTCGGAGGGTTGTTGGTCAGGTGGTAGACAGCGTTGCAGTCGGGGCAGGAGCGCCTCATGGTGAGCCTTCTGACGAGCTCCTCGTCGGGGACGTCCAGGTTCAGGGCGAGGTCGACATCGACCTGCTGTCCCAGGGCATCCGCTTGCTCGACGGTGCGGGGGAATCCGTCCAGGATGACCCCTCCCGTGGCGGAGGCGATCTTCTCCTTCATCAGACCGATGATCAGGTCGTTGGGGACAAGGGCGCCGGAGTCCATGTAGCCCTTGGCCTTCATGCCGAGCTCGGTCCCATTCCTGACGGCCTCGCGGAGCATGTCTCCGGTGGACAGCCTGGTGTATCCGAGCTTCTCGCTGAGCATCTCTCCCTGTGTGCCTTTCCCGGAGCCGGGGGGTCCCAGGAGAACGATCACTGACTTCATGGCCGGTCCGAATGCGTCCTTATATAAAGGGGTAACCTCCGACCGTCCATCCATCCAGCGGGTATCGCATGGATGATGTCATATGTACGAGTATTGGAAGTCCATGTCGAAGAAGTCCTCGATGTCCGCGTCTTCGATCGTATCGGCAGGGAGTTCATACCCTCCGAATCCGTTCTTCTTCAGCATCCTGGCTATGGAGCCTGCATCCTCGTCTTCTCTGACGAGGGGAATCAGTCTGCGCAGATACCCGTCGAACTCCTCGTCGGATGCGAGGCCGGCCTTGTATGCGCTACACATCCATTTGACGGAGTACGAAATCAGGTTCTTGTTGCTGTACCTGACTCCTTCCAGATGGAGGTACAGAGCCGCCACGGAGGCGCGCGCGAGCAGTCTGGGGTCGGCGTTCATCCCGGTGAGGACATCGCCGACGATCCTGCGCATCATCGCGGTCGCGGTCTTCCTGTCTCCATTCATCAGATGCATCGCGCCTTTCCTGTAGTATATCGCATCGAAGAGGTAATCATCCACTCCGTTCGTCCTCGCTTTTAGTCCGGCAGGTATCACAGACAGGTCGAGGGCTATGCCGGCGGCTCTGGCCGATCTGCAGTACTCGTCGAGAGCCCGCCATCCCGTGCGGTCGTACATATCCATGACCGATTCGTATGCCAGGGATGCGGCTTTCTCGGCTTTTCCGTACCTTCTGAGGATACGGGCCAGAATCGTCTTCGTTTGTCTCACGGTCTCTTCGTTCGGGTTCTCGAGCAGCTTCTCGAGGGTCTCCTGATCGAATCTCTCATCGCCGAGATCCCAGACCTCGTTCAGGGTGCAGAGGATGCACATGGCTTCGAAGTATATGTTCCCCCCGAACTGCATGCTCTTCAGTTTCTTCGCGACTTCGTCCGGTCCGATCAGGCCGCAGGCCGCCAGTACGGATGTGTATGTGGCTATCCTCGCGGCGTTCTTGCATTCGGCCAGCCTTTCGACGACTTCCGCCGCCTGGCGGTCCAATCCGTACAATAAGAGCAATATGGACAGGCACTGGTTGGCTCCCTCCATGTCTTTATGGGGGTCCTTCATGTGTTTCAGATTGTTGATGATGCTGAGGGGGATGTACGGCTCCTCGTACGAGAACTTGTCATCCTCCAGCGGAAGGGAGCGGCAGAGGGTCGTATGACGGCCACATTCCACGCATTCCATGGTGAGCCTCTTGGTTTTGAAGTAGCATACGCGTATGTATCCCGTCTCTTCAATCGGGACAGGGTTGGCCAGCCTTCCATAGCAATGGGGGCACAGCGCGCGGAACGGCATCAGCATATACGGCATGTATTCTTCGAAATACTTCGTGTAATCATCCATGAAATCCACGGGATCCATGGAGAAACCCATACTTTCGGCGATCTCATATGATGACTTCACGCAGTAGAACATCGTATTGCAGAGGAGCCATTCTCCCATCTCCTGGTATGCTTTCTCGGGGTCCCCGCTCGCAGGAGGGATCAGCGGCTCATCGGTGTCCGCTTCCGATCCGAAACGCTCGATGATGAGCCTCGTCAGCTCGCGCACATCGATGCGCAGGTTCCTGGGGATCACCATCATGCGCGCGGCGTCCTCCTTCCTGGCGATCGGGAAGTACTTGCTGCGGCGCCTGGAGTACACGCCTCCGGATTCCGGGTCGAGCAGCAACGGCTCGTTGGGCAGGATGAGGGCGAGGGAGAGCGGGACGGATGCCCAGTACGGCAGACGAGGCTTCGGAGGGTCGGTGGAGACCGAGGGCTTCCAGCCCTTCAGGTATTCGTTGGCCTCGGACATGAATTTCTCGCAGTCTTTCTTGGACCATTCCTCGTTCTCGCCGCCGCTGTCCTCGATGAAAGGGCCTCCCTTGCACACGGTCATGACGGCGACATCCGATTCGAGGTCGTCGCATTCCTCGATCGTGATCCGGTGGTCCCACCAGTCGCCGAAGTCGTAGACGTACGAGATCCTCTGTCCGACGTATTCCGATATGAGCGCATCGTACTCGCTGACGACCTTTTCGTCGTAGTCGTCCGTTTCGAACTCCGGGTCCGTTATGACGATCCTCCTGTTCGGGATATCGAACTCGTGGAGGTGCGCATCGTTCCAGCACATGGCGTACTGGATGAGCCTGTGCAGGTCGTTGAAGGTCATGTCCGAGGGAACGGCGATCTCGCGTCTGGTTCCTCTGAGGTCTATCCTGATGGCGTACATGGCTGCAGTGCTCGTAT
>LVVU01000194.1 GCA_006954465.1 Candidatus Methanoprimaticola hominis | reverse complement strand
AGGGGGAAGAGGGGTTATACTCGATGGAGGACTCCTCCGCCCTAGTGACGAGATATCCGGGAACGGTCACCCTGTGGCCGTTCATGAAGATGTGTCCGTGGGTGATCATCTGCCTGGCCTGCTTGATGGTGCTGGCCAGTCCCTTCTCGAAGACGATGGTCTGGAGCCTGCGGGACAGGACATCCTCGTCTTTCAGGGAAAGGATATCGTTCAGGTTGGATCCGACGGGGAGGTAGCCGAGCCTTCCGCACTTGTTCAGAAGGGCGTCTGCCTCGACCTGGGCCTGCTTGTCTCCGGATCTCAGGCGAGCCTGGAGGTCCCTGGACTGCTTCCTCAGGTTCCTGAGGATGGTCTCTGCCTTCCAGACCTCGGTCTTGTTCTTGAGTCCGAATGCGCGGACGACCTCGACCTCCGCCTTGATCCTCTCGCCCTGCCAGGGGTGGGAAGGGGTGTCGTATGTCTTGCGTGAGAATTTAGGATCTCCCATTCAAATCACCTCAGGACTTCTTCTGGACTCCGAGGGTCAGACCGTGCCTGCCGTTGGAGCGTGTTCTCTGTCCCCTTACCTTGTGGCGTCCCTCGTGCCTGACACCGCGGTAGCAGCGGATCATCTTCATCCTGTTGATGTCGTCCTTCTGGATGATATCGAGGTCGTTTCCGATGAGGTGCATGTCGGCGCCGGACTCGTAGTCGTTCTGCCTGTTGATTGCCCAGGTGGGAGCGTACTCGACGTAGGTCTTGACGAGGGTCTCGATCTCCTTGACCTTCTCGTCGGGGAGGGATCCCATCTTCACGTGGGGGTCGACGTCGGCCTTCTTGGCGACGATCTGGGCGACCCTCTTGCCCACGCCTGTGATGCTCTGCAGTCCGACGACGGTCTTCTTCTGACCGTCGATGTCGGTGTTGGCGATACGGACGATGAAGTTGAAGTTCTCGTCGACCGCCGCTTTCTGCGACTCTTTCTTCTTAGCCATTTTGGTAGCCTCCGTAAATGAATCCGCCTCTGAGAGGAGGATATGCTCAAGCTCCGGTTCCCTAGGGAAGAAGCTCTCAGTGTTCACTGCCCGTTCCCGGACAGGGGGTCCTGAGTTTACGCAATCGTGGCGATGCCCTTCTTATTTATAAAACTGAGTGAGAGGAAAGCCTTGATGAAATCATGAACCCTGGCCCCACGACCAACCTCTCTCGGAAACGATCTTGCAGTTATGGGCGATGACCTTGCAGAGGGTCTGAACCACCTTGGTCCGATCCAGTCTCGACAGCACATGGGATCCCGTGTGCGTCTTGATCATGAAGTTCGTGGTCTCGACCTGTGGGCGCTGGTTGTAGATCTTCTTGAGCTCTCCTTCCTCCTTCAGAGCCTTCTTCATCTGGTTGCGGTAGATCCCGTGGGTGGAGTAGCCGCGGTTTCTGCGGCTCTCCCTGCACGGTATGACAGTCACGCAGTTCAGATTCCTACGGACGTATCTGTGCGTAGGCTCCCCGTCGTATCCCTTGTCCATGGTTACGTGAGAGATATCCATCCCGATGAGGTCCTTGACGTGCTCCGGAACGAACCTGCTGTCATGCTTCTTGGTCGGAGACGCCCTCGCCGAAACGACGAGGTGCGTCTCCGTGTCGGCTGCTATCGATAACTTGGTGAAGGTCCTGGGCTCGGTCTTTATCCCGAAATCCTTGCAGCGTTTCTCTAGACGGAAATCTGTGTTCACAGCGGGATTCCCAAAGTACGTGATAAAGCGTTCGCTGAGCGATCGAGTCGTACGAGAGCGCGACAGCGAAGCGAACGCGGCATCTTTCTCGAAAGAGGCGAGTCAAAGGCAATTTCTCTAGGCGGCAGTTCAACCCGCATGGCGACTTTCGGACACATCGAAGGAATGGCGCTTCTCGCAGTTT
The DNA here is from genome assembly GCA_006954465.1 of Candidatus Methanoprimaticola hominis. Classification (GTDB taxonomy): domain Archaea; phylum Thermoplasmatota; class Thermoplasmata; order Methanomassiliicoccales; family Methanomethylophilaceae; genus Methanoprimaticola; species Methanoprimaticola hominis. Next base: position 1,325 of record LVVU01000194.1, on the reverse strand, counting down.
GGATGAGCACCCGGAGTGCAAAACGCTATCGCGACCGGCCTTTCCTAAGCAGCCCCGCCTCTTTCACCTACCGTGCCTATCGCGAGCGCCCTATCAGGTGCTGCTTTTCGGCAACGACGTGAGCGTGAGATATGAGGAGCGATCCGAGAGATCACATATGGATGTAGGGAGTTCCGCGAACGAGCACGGCGTAGATGATGTCCAGAAGCCTGTTCATGCATGCGACCATGAGCATCCCCGGCCGCATCGCGGAGCGATGCGACTCGCGGTATACTGCGAGATTGTCGCTCGGAGCATTCTTGATCATCTGAGCTACCACTCTGCTCAGGATCTTGCGCATCATCGGATCGCCACGACGAGTGATGTGCCCGTGCTTCAGAGAGCCTCCCGAATCCCTGACTGTCGGGGCCATTCCGAAGTACGACCTCATCTTGTCGGCGGTAGGGAATCTGTGCACATCCACGATCATGGACATCAGCTGCGCCGCAGTGGTGATCCCTACGCCAGGTATCGTTGCAAGCAGCTGGACCTCATTGCGATCTCCGAACATGCGTTCGATTTCGGAATCGAGGATCTTCCCCTTGTCTTCGAAGACGACGTATATGTCCAGTAGCATCATCAGGCACAGGTCCTCGCAGAAGTTCTCGCGGATGTGCTTCCTCGCCTTGATTGTCGTGAGGTCTTCGAACTCGACGTACTGGCCGTTGATCCTCATATGGGATTTGATCTGCTGCATCGTCGATCCCTTCATCTCGGAAACTGATTCACGAAGGCGACACAGCTCGCGCAGCGACCTGTTGTCGCCGTTGACGACGAACGAGATCGAGATGTCGAGCTCGTGCTTGTCCCACAAGCGGAGATAGCTCGCCAAGGTCTTCGAATCGTTGCGGTCGGTCTTCCTGCAGCTCTCGGTTATGAGCTTGAGCGTATGGGGATGGGCGAGATAGGACTCCACGCCCTTGGAGACCAGATGGTCGTGAAGATCGATCGTGTATGTGCTGGCCTCGGCTAGGACCTTGAACTTCTTTCCCTTCATCTTCTCGATGAGGACGTCCATCCCTTCGGGAGTGGCAGGAACCTCGAACGTCTCCTTGACGTTCCCGCTGGCGGTCGTTATGCAGAAAACCGAGATATCTTTATGTCCGTCGTGTCCTACGTAGTACATGTGTGTTACCTACTTTCAATCGTAACACACACTCCCGCCTATTATCAGAATCGCCTTCGACAGCACAGGAGGCAACTGTCCAAATCATCAACCGCCCGAAGGGCGGCTTTCTGATATCTCGGAGTCAAGGACATCCCGTGGGCACGTCGAGGTCGCGTTT
>LVVU01000193.1:1358-4970 GCA_006954465.1 Candidatus Methanoprimaticola hominis | reverse complement strand
GATGACAAGGACGGGTTGTGCGTATAATAACAGCTGTCTGTAATGTTTGTAATAGCTATTACTCGGAATCCACCAACTCGCATGTCACCTAGCTTGAACCTTTTCCATATTCTCTCAAGCGCATCGTCTTCCGCGGCGATGGCGCGGATATAGATTCTGAACACTGCAACGATCCTCTCCTCGAGGAGCGATCCCCCGACAGGGCATATCCGAAGCAGACGGGTTCGTCGGAACGGATGACGGCACCGTGATTTCGGAAGGGGTCCTCGGCCGGATTCTATGCATCCGAGACCTCCGGAGAAGAATGGGAGTGGATATGGTCTGTCTCCTGTTACGTCGCCGAAGATGAAGGAGAGCCGTGATTGTGCTGTTTTCGATACTCCAGAACGGGACTCCAGGCCTCTCGGACAAGATATGCTTATGTACTAGGAGTAAATGGGGAGTTCAAGGCCGGGGTGGCTCAGCCTGGTGGAGCGTCGGACTCATAGGGTTCTGGTCAACAGACCTCTTCCAGGGAAATCCGAAGGTCAAGGGTTCGAACCCCTTTCCCGGCACCAACTTTTCATATCTCCAGAACAGCGTCAGCGCCGTTCGGATCCGTAGTTCACGAGGATAAGAAGCGGTCCGGGCACCCGTCGGACGGGGCCCGGTTCCGAAGGGGTTTCGTTCACTGTGTGTCGACCATTCTCTTGACGGGCTTGTAGGCGGCTTTCACCGTGGCTTCGTCGAGTTCGATCCTGTTCGACATGTTCTCCATGACGTTGAGCACGGAGACGAGGTCGGTCATCTTCATCGCCGTGCAGATGACCGTGTCTATGAAGTGGAAGACCTTGCCGGGGCACTCCTTCTCGAGTCTGTGCTTCATTCCGACCTCGGTGAGGATGATGATGTCCTTCGATTCCGATTCCTTGGACAGGCCGATCATCTTCTCGGTGGAGCCGATGTCATCCGCCAGCGCGAGGACCTCCAGCCTGCACTCGGGGTGCGCGATGACGGGGGCATCGGGATACTGGTCCTTGAGGGCCTGCACCTGACGGACTGTTATGAACTGGTGCATCGGGCAGAACCCGTTCCAGAGGATGATGTTTTTCTCGGGGCATTTGGTGGCGACGTAGCTCCCCAGGTTCTTGTCGGGGATGAAGATCACATCCTTGCTCTTGGTGGATTTGACGATGTTGATAGCGTTGGATGAGGTGCAGCACACGTCCAGGCGGGTCTTGCATGCAGCGGTGCTGTTCACATACCCGACGACCTCCGCACCAGGGTGCTGGGCCTTCAGGGAATCGATCTGTTCGGGGGTGCACATCTGAGCCATGACGCAGAACGCCTCCGGCTCGGGCATGAGGACGGTCTTCTCGGGGTTCAGGATCTTGGCCGTCTCCCCCATGAATGTCACTCCGCAGAACACGATGACATCCGCATCGGTCTGGCTCGCCTTTATCGCGAGACCTAGGGAGTCTCCTACGAAGTCGGCGATGTCCTGGACCTCCGGACGGCAGTAGTTGTGTGCGAGGATGACCGCGTTGAGCTCCTTCTTCAGCTCTTTTATACGGTTCTCGACGGACAGAGTATCCATGCCGCTTGCATTCTGAGGGAACGATATAACATATTCTATCTCGTCGGAACAGGGCGGTTGCGTATCCGGGGTCAAATCCTACCGTTTTGATAGACAATCCGTTTATACGGCCTCGGCGTCAGCCTTTCCGAGGTCATGGAATGAGTCCGGAGGATCTGGAGGAGCTGGTGGTTTCGACGATGCAGGAGACCCAGGTGAAGCTGGGTTCCGCGAGCGGTTCGGAGGTCCTCTACCTGCCGTTGTCGAGCATAGACCCGAAGGAGGATCCCGAGACGATCGGGAAGGTCCTCGACGGTTTCAGAGCCGGATGCAGGAGCAGACTCGGGGACGTGGAGTGCGAGATCCTCGATCAGAGGGTCAGGATCACGGTCCCGGAGTCCGGGAATCTCTACGTATCGAAGCTGCCCGTCAGCCCCGTCCTCAGACTGATGGTCCGTGCGGTATTCGAGCATATGAGCGTGGAGGGCCTCAAGGCCGAATTGGACCCGATTTCCCCGGACATGTCTGGAAGGACGTCGACGGCGACGGATTCGTGCACATCGTCTATTTCGAGGACGGCTCCGATCCGAACGTCTACTGCATCGGACGCGAATGCTGCCAGCTGGTCTACCACAGGTTCAGCCGCAGGGACTATCTCGCATTCGGTTTCGGGGATCTGCGAAGGGGCCATCATCCTGTTTATAACGGTCCCTTCCATTCACCCCCGCATGAGGCTCATCATCTACACAGGAAAGGGCGGAGTCGGCAAGACCTCGACCTCTGCCGCCACCGCATACAGGCTGTCGGAGCTGGGATACCGCACCATCCTGATGAGCACGGATTCCGCGCATTCCCTCGGGGATTCCCTCGAAGTCAAGCTGGGAACATCCATCACTCATGTCAGAGAGAACCTGGATGCTCTGGAGATCGATATCATCCATGAGATGACCACCCGCTGGAAGGAGATCCAGAATTACATCTCCGCGTTCATGTTCTCGCAGGGTATGGGGGAGATCTCCGCCGAGGAGATGGCCATCCTGCCTGGGATGGAGATGATCTCCGCCCTCTTCTATGTCAATCAGTTCATGGAGACCGACGCATACGACGTGGTCGTCATGGACACGGCGCCCACGGGGGAGACGCTCAGGCTCCTGAGCTTCCCCGATGTGACCAATTGGTATCTGGACAAGGGCTTCGCCACCATCAGGAGGCTCATGAAGATCGCAAAGGCCACCGTGGGCAAGTTCATGGACATGCCTCTGCCCTCCGACGAGGTCCTGGAGAGCGTCGAGGACATCAAGGACAACATGTCCAAGGTCAAGGTCATCCTGGAGGATTCGAAGAGCACCACCGTCAGGCTGGTCGTCAATCCTGAGAAGATGGTTATCCGCGAGACCATGCGTGCGTACACCTATCTGAGTCTCTACAACAAGAACGTGGAGGCCATCGTGGTCAACAGGGTGCTTCCGCCAGAGGCCGGCGAGAGCGCGTTCTTCGCTGACAAGATGAAGGAGCAGAAGGAGAATCTGGAGATGATTCACAACGCCTTCGATCCCATGGAGATCAGATACTGCGAGATGATGAAGACCGAGCTCCGCGGAGAGGAGAAGCTCCGCGCCATGGCCCGCATGATCTTCGAGGACGAGGATCCGGCCAAGGTGTACTTCGATGCCAGCCCCATGAGGTTCGAGAGACGGTGGACGGCGAGGATAGGCTCATCATGCGCATGCCGTTCGTCAACCGCAAGGACGTCGAGCTGTTCAGGATCGATCCCGTCACCCTGATGGTGCACGTGGACAGTCAGAAGCGCAACGTCCAGCTCCCGGACGTCCTGACCCATGCGGATATCGTCGGGGCAGAATTCAAGGACGATGAGCTCATTATCAGATTCAAGAGGTAATCTCATGACCGGCGAAGAGGAGTTCGAAGCCTTCGTTAGGCAGAACAGGGACCTGATCGAGAGGATGATCCAGCTGCAGAAAGGAGCAGCCGGCGAATTCATCGGTGCCGAGAGGGCCATGGCATCCGAGATGTACGGGCATGCCAGGGATTTCGCC
>LVVU01000193.1:980-1344 GCA_006954465.1 Candidatus Methanoprimaticola hominis | reverse complement strand
GAGGATCTCGTCAGGTCCGCTTACTCGGCGTTCACCGACCCCGAGGTCCAGAGGCATTTCATGAACATGGGGATGGAGTTCTTCATGGGCATGTCCGCACTGATGCAGAAGGCGCCCATGCCCGGATTCGTCAGGGAGGGCATAAGCACCACCGGGTCCGCGTTCAGGGCATCCGCCTGCAGGTCCAACGAGGACTGCGGAGCCAGGAACGGCCCCAAGAAGGTGGATATCTCCATAGAGGACGACAGTCCTCGCAGAGACATCCCCGACGACGTCTTCAAGGGCTGCGACGAATGACCGACGGCTTCGGCAGGGACGCCGTGTCTCTGGCTCGTTCGGCCGGGATGTTCGAGGCAGGGGGGGG
>LVVU01000193.1:0-968 GCA_006954465.1 Candidatus Methanoprimaticola hominis | reverse complement strand
CTCCGATCCTCGTTTCACCGAGAGGTCGGGCGCATTCGTGACCTTATCCACTTTTCCCGACGGATCCCTGCGCGGCTGCATCGGGTTCCCCATGCCCGTCCTTCCCTTGGGAGAGGCCATAGTCGAAGCAGGAAGGTCCGCATGCCATGACCCGAGGTTCCCCGATCTGAGGAGGGAGGAGGTTGATGGCGTGACCGTGGAGGTCACGATCCTGTCCGTTCCCGAGAGGATCCGCGCGGACGGACCGCAGGGGATCATGGATTCCATAATCATAGGACGCGACGGACTCATGCTGGAACTCCACGGGATGAGGGGGCTCTTCCTCCCTCAGGTCCCGGTGGAGCAGGGATGGGACGTCCGCAGGTATCTCTCGCATCTCGGCCTGAAGGCCGGGCTCACATCCGATGCATGGATGAGCCCCGATGCGGTCATATCGAGATTCACGGGAGAGATCTGGACCGAGGAGGTTCCGGGCGGTCCCGCAAGGAGGGTTTCAGATGAGCGATATCGATGTCGTGCTGGAAGGCAGGGCCTTCGTCGACGGCGAGATTAGGTACACCGAGGTAGGGATCTCCGAGGAGGGGAGGATCGTCGCCGCCGGCAATTACGTGTCCGGAGGAGAGCGCAGGGTGGAGTTGGGGACCAGCCAGATCATGGTGCCCGCGTTCATAGATCCGCACGTGCACTTCCGCGATCCCGGGATGACGGCCAAGGAGGACTTCGGGACAGGGACGATGGCAGCGGTCCATGCAGGGGTGTCCTGCGTGTTCGACATGCCAAATACCAAGCCCCCCGTGGTCGATGTGCGCTCGTTCCAGGAGAAGAAGGCCATAGTCGGCAGGAAGGCTGTGACCGATTACGGACTGTTCGCGGCCGTGACCGCAGGGATAAACGCCAGGATGCTCGCTCCGCTCGCTGTCGGATTCAAGCTGTTCATGGGATCCACGACAGGGAACATCCTCCTGGAT
>LVVU01000192.1 GCA_006954465.1 Candidatus Methanoprimaticola hominis | reverse complement strand
GATGACAGGGACGGGTTGTGCGTATAATAACAGCTGTCTGTAATGTTTGTAATAGCTATTACTCGGAATCCACCAACTCGCATGTCACCTAGCTTGAACGTTCAAGACTATGACCTGCGCGGATATCCCTATCGGAAATCTCAGCGAAAGACCTCATTCTGCCATTCTCCAGATTGAAATAACAATCCGGACGTAACAGGCCATTGTCGAAGAGCGATGTGTTATGAGTCGTCACAACAGATTGGATATCAGACAAATCGTTGAGTTGCCTGATGATGGCCTCTGATAACTCAAAGTGGTAGAACGCATCGAAATCGTCGACAAAGATAAATGACACCTCGTCGAAATGGTTCAGCCAATAATAGAACAGCATCAGAGCACGAGTTCCACTAGATGCCACCGATTTGAAGTTCAGAAGCTTGTTCCCCGTATTCTGAACGAATATATCTGGCATCCCGTCCATCTTCACCACATCGAGATCGACCTCGATATCCGCCATCTCCTTGAGGTATCTCTGAAAATCCTTCACCTTGCCATTCCGGATGAGATAATCTTCGATCGTCTCACGCCCTTGTATGATGCCGATGTAGGAGTTATCCTGAAGGGATCTGAAATAGAGCATACGAGACACGAATGAGATTACTCTAGACAACGGGGAACCATCCTCTTGGACGGTATTATTGACCACATATCTCAGCACGGATAACGGACCATTCGCGATATTCACATTCAACGAACCCGCACCATAATCCCCCAATCCCGTGTAATCGTTATGTCCGTCGATGCCGTCCCTTATGAAGACATCCTTCCCTCCGACTCTGAACTTCTCATAGACAATTATGTCAGGCGCTGCCTTGCCGTACATGTACTCCACTCTGACGCCATCGAATTGGAACTCGTACTCGAACGAAGCAAACTTCTTGCAGGAATCTCCATTGAGGAAGTTCGATGAATCCTTCTGATGCGCGTCGTAGCCCTTGTCTGTAAGTGTGTAGACGATATCGAATAATGCGAAACCGAACGATGTCTTCCCGCAACCGTTCTTCCCCACGATCATCGCCTTGTTGACAAGCCCGTTACGGATCAAATTCTTGTTGAATCCGTAGTTATGCGTACGAGCGAGATCGAATTCAATACGCTGATCGAAGAGCCTGTAGTTCTCGACGGCGAATCTCTTCAACATGGTAGACGATAGTGTAAAATTTTTACAGATATTTAATAGGATATGTTTATTCGTCTACACGGGATGTAGACCATCGAAGACCGTCGGATCTGTTGAAGACGCTACTCATCCGTTGGACCGAATCAATAATACGGTGTAGCATCCTCACCCGGGACATGTCGGATACACCGGACTTCGAAAAACTCGAGGGGATCGTCAGGGAATCGGGACGCAGGATCAGGAACGACCATGATTTCACCGTGAAGACCAAGGGCTCCCGCGAGAACCTGGTGACATCCGCCGACGTCGAGAACGAGAGATTCCTGAAGAAGGAGCTCCTGGACCTGCTCCCGGGATCCGCATTCATGGGCGAGGAGGGCGACGAGGCCTCCCTGAAGGATTCGGAATGGGTGTGGATCGTCGACCCCATCGACGGCACCGCCAACTTCTCCCGCGGCATCCCCATGTGCGCCGTGTCCGTGGCGCTCTTCAGGAACGCGGAGCCGTACGCAGGATTCGTCCTCAACCCGTTCTCCGATACCCTGTACAGCGCGGTCCTCGGACAGGGCGCGTTCAAAGACGGTGCTCCGATCTGCGTCTCGAACCGTTCGTTCGAGGACTCCATCCTGAGCACGGCGTACTGCTGCTACGGGAAGGAGCTGGCTCCATCCTGCTTCGAGGTCAGCGAGATCCTCTATCCGATGATCAACGACATCCGCAGGATCGGAACGGCCGCACTGGAGCTGTGCCTCCTCGCCGAAGGAGCCTGCGAGCTGTACTTCGAGATCCGCCTGTCCCCGTGGGACCACGCCGCCGCACTGACCATACTGAAGGAGGCGGGAGGATGCTACACCGGCATCGGGGGAGGCGTCAGATTCGACGGCCCGTCGCCGATACTCGCAGCCAACTCGGAGGACAATCTGAAGAAGCTCGGCGATATCGTCGACAGGGTGTTCGGAGGCAGGGTCCCGTACCGATGCCGATACCATGCCGCCATCGACATTCCATGACATCCGCGCCTTCAGGCGCTGCCCGTATGCGTACCGTCAGGACAGGATAGCCGGCACGTGGAGGACCACGATAGGCGAATGCATGGACCTCTCGGTCCGCGATGCCGTGTTCTTCGCTTCAGGCAGGAGGGCCATGGGCCTCCCGACGGATGTCGACTCGGCGCTTTCCGTGTATTGGGAATCATGGGACAGGCACTTCGACGATGTCGCCAACCCTCCCGTCGACAACCTCGAGCTGATAAGATACGGGGAGCAATGCGTCAGGAACCACATCCATATCTCCGAGAGCTGCAGCGACAGGATTGTGGCCGCAGGGGCGAGCGAGATCCTGGAACTACCCGGCGGAGACGTCCTGGTATCGATGGACGGGATAGGCAGGAGAGGAACGACGGCCGTCGTCACCCAATGCGTCACCGGTCCCGTGATCCTTCCGACGGCCGAGCTTTCCAAGGACTACGAGGCGAGGCTCGGAGCCCTCTGGGCGCTGGACAACATCCCCGGATGCGACCGCGTGGTGATGAGATGGGAGCTCCTCGGACCCGGAACTGCGGTCGAATGCTCTGCGAGGAGGCCTTCGCTGAACGAGGCGTCGAAGGAGGTCTCCGACATCCTCCGCGACATGGCCGACAAGAAGGAGGTCCTCCCCCGCGAGTCGGACTACTGTCTGGAATGCCCCTATTCGAAGGACTGCCCCCGCCGTCTCCACGAGATCTTCCTCTCCGGGGATCCGGACGCCATAACCGCCGACGAGGGCGTGGCGCTGGTGGACGAGCTCGCCGGTATCGACGAGAAGATCCGCGCCCTGAACAACCGCAGGGAGTCTCTGGAGACGAGACGCGCGGCGATAGAAGCGAAGCTCGTATCCTACGCCGATTCCCACGGCTACATGTCCGTCTGCGGCAGGACCCACAAGGCCCTTGTCAGGCACGAGGTGAAGGTCGTGCTGCCCGAGGACGCGGGCCAGCAGGAGCTGATGGACAACATCCGTTCGCTCAACGAGGACGAGCGCGTTCACGGCGTTCTGATGTTCCGCCCGCTGCCCAAGCAGTTCGACGACCGCACCGTGCGCGCGGCCCTTGCCCC
>LVVU01000191.1 GCA_006954465.1 Candidatus Methanoprimaticola hominis | reverse complement strand
GACTTCTGCCTTGCGAAGGCAGCGATCTACCGGGCTGATCTACTTGCCCATATGATGATCCGGTAATCCCCTGATTTGCATCAACCATTTAAAGATTCGTACTGGCTCGGGCCCTTCCCCGTTGGCGTGGCCCGGCTGCTTCGAGGAAGTTGGAATATCATCCATCCAGCACCCTGGTCGGAACCATCCCTCCCGTCATGGATATAAGCTCCATCCACAATCATTCGAGAATGATGCGGAACCAGGGAAGCAGCAAGGGCCCCAGACCTCTCGAGGTTTGGAGCGCGGACGTCCCCTTCGACTCGAGCAGCGGGTCCAAGGACCGCCCCGTCGTCGTTCTGGGAAGGAGGGGACCATCCTACGACGTGANGATCACCACCCATCCCCACGACGGCAGCTACATGCGCCCCCTGGATCCGTACGATGCCGGATTGGACTCCAGATCCCACATCCGCACCGACAGGATCTTCCGTCTCGCCGAATCGAGATTCAACTACTACATCGGCGACCTGTCCGAGGACGATGCCGCCGTCCTGGAATCCAAGTACAAACGGATGGCGAAGGAGCGATGGACAGGAACGAGATCGCCATGGAGATCGTATCGTCAGCAGCCAACAGGCTGTGCCTCGACATGCGCTTCCTGACGATGGCCGTGCTGTCCCTGGACAGGATCGTCGTTCCCGGCACCGGGCTCCCCTCGTGCGACGGGAGGACCGTCGCATTCCATGTCGACTCGGTGATATCGGACTACCGCAAGGACCAGAACTGCATCACCAGGCAGCTCGCCCATTGCGTCATGCACTGCATCCTCGGCCACTCCGCCACGGATGCCCGCCCGGAGTTGCTCCTGGCGCAGGACATGGTGGTCGAATACGTCCTGGATTCCCTGGACACACCGCACGTGTCCGTTCCCGGCAGGGACGACCGCCTGTACGCCTGCGAGAAGTACTTCAAGAAGGCCGGAGCCCCCGCCCCGGACCTGGTGTCGGGGATCCTGAGCGGGCTGTCGGGGTGGCAGAGCAACCACTACACCAGGATGTTCGAGCAGGACGACAACTCCGCCCATCCCTCCGCGGATTCGGCGGAGTGGAGGGAGCTGGCGCAGCAGGCCATGGCCGAGGTCGAGGGATTCGTCAGGAAGACCGACGGCACCACGGACGCCTTCGTATCCATCCTCAGGATAAGGAACAGGAAGCGCCACGACTACCGCGCATTCCTCCGCAAGTTCATGAGCCGCAGGCCCAACGTCCTGGAGAGCATGGAGGAGTTCGATCCGATCTTCTACACCTACGGGCTCCAGAACTACGGGAACATACCCCTGCTGGATTCCCTGGAGTCGTCGGACACCAACAGGGTGGAGGAGTTCGTCATCGCCATCGACACGTCGAGCTCCACCATGCGCGGACCCGTGGTGGCGTTCCTCGAGGAGGCGTACGCCGTCCTCCGCCAGTCCGGGATCGGACGCGGCGTGAATCTGCACATCATCCAATGCGACGAGACGGTCAGGACCGACGATGTCGTCAGATCCGAAGGGGATCTCCGCCGTCTCATATCGGATTTCAAACTGGTGGGCGGGAAGGGCACGGACTTCCGCCCCGTCTTCAGATACGTGGACGATCTCATCGACCGCGGCGATTTCAAGGACCTCAAGGGTCTGATGTACTTCACCGATGGGATGGGCACGTATCCTGAGAGACGTCCGCGCTACGATACGGCGTTCGTGTTCTGCGACGATAGGTACCTGGAGCACGACGTGCCGCCCTGGGCGATGAGGCTCGTCGTCAGAACGGGGGACCTGGAAGGATCGAAGAAGGAGGCTTGAGATGAATATTCAGGAGGCCAAGGACTGCGTGAGGGATGCCGTGTCCGCTTATCTGGACACGGACGCCGGAGGGAGCTACATGATCCCCCGTGCGAGACAGAGGCCGCTGGTGGTCATGGGAGCGCCAGGTCTGGGGAAGACCGCGATCATGTCGCAGGTCGCCGCCGAGCTGGACATCGGGTTCATCGGATACGCGATGACCCATCACCCCCGCCAATCCGCCATCGGACTGCCGATGATCGAGAACCAGACGTTCGACGGGAACGTGGTTCCGATCACCAGGTACACCATGAGCGAGATCATCGCCTCCGTCTACGATGCGATAGAGAGGCAGGGGAGGAAGCAGGGCATCCTGTTCATCGACGAGGTGAACTGCGTCTCGGAGACCCTGTCGGCGGCGATGCTTGACCTCCTGCAGAACAAGAAGTTCGGCCCCCACAGGATACCGGACGGATGGGTTCTCGTGGCTGCCGGCAACCCACCGGAGTTCAACTCCTCCGCCCGCGAGTTCGACATCGCCACCCTGGACAGGATCAGGCTCATCGAGGTCGAGGCGGACACCGACGTATGGATCAGATACGCAATGAGCTCCGGCGTCCATGATGCCATAACGTACTACCTCCAGGTCAAGCCCCAGAATCTGCTGGTCATAGAGAACACCCCCTCCGGCCCCGAGTTCGCCACCCCTCGTGCATGGGAGGACCTGTCCATGGTGCTCAAGGAGCACGACAGGCTCGGTCTGAACGTGGATGTCAACCTCATCTCGCAGTACATCCGCAGCCCGGACATCGCGGCCGAGTTCAAGAGATACCTGGACTTCCACAGGAAGTACCGCGAGGAGAACGATGTGGATGCCATCCTGGACGGAACGGTGGAGGAGGATTCCGGCCTGGCGGATGCGGGACCGGAGGAGAAGCTCTCCGTCATATCCGTGATGATCGGCTCCCTGAACTCCTCGGCAGAGGAGGGCATGGACATGAGGGACCTCTGCGCCCTGGCGAATGGTTTGAACGAGAACTCCCCGACGTCGTCCGTGACGGATGCCAAGAAGCGCCTCTCCTCGAGATTGGCCTCCAACATCACCAGGGACGAGGCCAGGTCCGCATCCTTCTGCCTCTCCGCCCTCCAGAACCTGGAGACCACCAGCGACGGCATCCGCGCATTCCGCGAGGAGGTCGGGAGGAGGAGCACCGCTTGCTCCAAGACCTTCGACGCGAGGCTGACCAATGCCATGGAGTACATGAAGAGGTCCTTCGGCAAGGGGCAGGAGCCCGTCTCGCTCCTCTCCGGGCTTCTGGGATGCTACTGCGTGGTGATGTACTCGGACCCGCAGGGCCCGCTGTACAGGTACAACGACGAGATGCTCTCCGGCGGCCACGACCGCCGCATCGAGGAGGCCCTGGAGGGATTGGAATGACGTCCAAGGTATCCTTCGACATCTGCGAGGACGGGCTGGTCATAACCAAGCTGGTCACCATCGACAAGACGATCGTCGTACCCGAGGAGGTCCAGGGGATGCCCGTCCGCGGCATCGGACCCGCGTTCCTCTCCGACTCCCGCGGAGGGAGCGGCAGGACCCTCGTGATCCCCGCATGCGTGACCAGGATGGACCCCTCCGCGTTTGACGGGACCACCGGGATCGCCTGCATCGAGTACGGAGGCGAATTGGAGACCTTCGAATCGTTCAAGCTGATGAGCAGCACCGATTGCACCGTGTCATGCACGGATCACGGGAAGGACTTCAGCTTCGAGTTCATGTCCAACCATCCGATGAGCTTCCCGGAGTTCGACGATGCGGTCCTGA
>LVVU01000190.1 GCA_006954465.1 Candidatus Methanoprimaticola hominis | reverse complement strand
CATGTGTCCGCGGCCATCTCGATCGCATCTATGACACGGGACATCAGGATGATCGCCCTGTGGTCCATCTGCGACGAGAACACGGCCTTGGTGATGTCGAAGTAAGCGGTGTCGATGGTCCTCTCCATCGCCCTCACCCCGCGGACGCACTCCATGATGTCTCCTGCATCGGTTCCGAGCATGGACACCGCGTTGGACAGGTTGCGCACCTCCGTCTCCAGATCCGAGATGGACTGCGCAATCATGTCCCAAACGGCCTTAGGGACCTCCAGACCGACCTCGTTAACGAGACTGATGTTGATCGCCGCCTCCTTGCTCCAGTTGGCGATCTTGTCCGTCTTGCGGATGAAATGCATGAGGTCCTCCCTCTCCTGCGGTCCCAGCTCGCCTATGCTGATCTGGTTGCAGAGCTCGTCCTCCTGCGAATCGGCCTCGCGTTCGCATATGAAGAGCCTATCTATGGCTTTCTTGGCAGACGGGATATCACCGTCGCCCATTGAGCGGACGGCCTTCCCCAGTTCAGTGACGCAATCCTGGACGGACAGGAACATGGAGCGGAGACCGTCGCTGACGACGCCCTCCTTCCTCTTCCCGAACCATCCCAGCAGTCCGGCGGAATCCTTACTCAAGCCTAATCTCCTCCTCTACCCCACCTTGCGGGCGCGGGAACACCACGGTCATCTTCTTGTTGAAGACCAGGTGCACGACGTCCCCTTCCGAGGGGACCTCATCCTCCGCAGGTATGTTGTACTCAATATAATCACTGCTCTCGGCGATGGTGCGGACGCGCCAATAGGCGCCCATGAACACCACCGAGCGGACCGTCGCCTCTATCCCGTCCGATGCGGGATAGACGTGCTCCGGTCTCACCGATATCACCACGGCGTCGCCGGGGCGGAAATCGGTCTTGGATGTGCGGACCTCGTGGCCTCCGCGCAGGACGACCTTCGTCTTCCCGCTCTTGGACCAATCGGATACCGTGCATTCCATGAGATTCGTCTCGCCGATGAAATTGGCCGCGAAAACGGTCTTCGGACGGCGATAGATCTCCAGCGGGGATCCGATCTCGGCCACCGCACCGTAACGCATCAGGACGATACGGTCGGAGACGGACATGGCCTCCTCCTGGTCGTGGGTGACGTGGAGGACGGTGATCCCCAGCTTCTTGACTATCCTTCTGAGCTCGTACCTCAGCTCCACACGGACGCGCGCATCCAATGCGGAGAGCGGTTCATCGAGCATGAGCATCTTCGACCCCGAAGCGAGCGCACGGGCGATGGCCACCTTCTGCTGCTCCCCTCCGGAGAGCTCCTGCGGCAGGAGGCCCGCCCTCTGGAACATCCCTACGAGCTTCAGATACTCCTCCGACAGCTCGTGCGACCGATCCTCGCCCTGGTCCTTGACCCTCGGGCTGTATTCGACGTTGTCCCTGAGGTCCATGTGCGGGAACAGGGCGATGTTCTGGAACACGTATCCCACATCCCTGTCCTCCATGGGGACGTTCGTCACATCCTTGCCATCGACGTAGACCTTCCCCTCGGTGGGGGTCCATATGCCCGAGATGACCTTGATCAGAGTCGTCTTCCCGCATCCGGACGGCCCGAGGATCGTGACGTATTCGCCGTTGCCGATCTCGAGCGAGATGTCCCTCACGGCATAGAAGTCGCCGAAGCGCATGGATATCCTGTCGAGCTTGATCCTTGACATTAGTCCAGCCTCATCTCCTCTTCCAACCCGCCCTCGGGCATCGGGAACACCGACGCCTTGCCGACCGGCCAGGTCACCCCTACCGCGTCCCCGACGGAGTAGTCCTCGTACTTCCTGTTGGGGAGCTTGGCGGACATCAGGCCCAGGCCCTCCACCATCAGCTCCACCGTGATCGTAGCGCCCTCGTAGAGCACGCGCTCGACCCTTCCGATCATGAAGGAGGGATCGTTCGCGGAGACCAGCTTGGTGAATCCGACCTTGACGGCCACCACGGCCTCCGAACCGGGAGCGAGATCTGATGCCCTCGCCTTGACCCTCAGTCCATCTCCCACCTCCACTTCCGTGGATCTCGCATCGGAGGAGACGACCTTCCCGGACATTATGTTCGACCTGCCGACGAAATTAGCAACAAAAGGCGTGGCGGGATCGTCGAAAACCTCCATCGGGATCCCGAACTGGATTATCCTGCCCTTGCGGATGATGGCGATACGGTCGGCCATCTCCAAGGCCTCGTCCTGATCATGGGTGACATGGACGCAGGTCAGACCCATCTCGCGGGCCATGGCGCGGATCTCCTTCCTGAGATCTATCCTCAGACGGGCATCGAGCGCTCTCAGAGGCTCGTCCAGGAGGAGGATCTTCGAACCCGATGCGAGCGCACGGGCGAGGGCTATGCGCTGCTGCTGCCCTCCGGAGAGCTCGCTGGGGATCCAATCCGCCTTCTGCTCCAGATGGACCATGTGCAGCATGCTCCTGACGATCTGCTTGGAATCCTTCTCCGGCCAGCCCTTGATCTTCGGAGCGAACATGACGTTGTTGTATACCGTGAGGTGAGGGAACAGCGCATAGGTCTGCGTCAGCATGGTGGCGTTCCTCGAATCGGGGGAATCGTAGGTGACGTCCTTCCCATCCAGCAGCACCCTGCCGGAATCCGGCAGGACCAGGCCGCAGATCATCCTCATGCACGTCGTCTTCCCGGCACCGGTGGGCCCGAGGATGCAGACATACTCCCCATCGCCGATCCTGAGATCCAGATGGTCGGCGGCGGTGTAGCCCTCGGTCTCGCCGTCCTGCGTCATGATGTTGCAGATGTAAAACTTCTGCGCGTGGGATGCGCGGATGGCGTCGGCCACGCCGTTGACAAGCAGATTCGGGATCACGCTTGTATAGAGGCTTCCCGGGCCGAGCAGAATGAGGTCGGCCTCTGAAATGGCCTCAAGCGCGTCAGGCAGCGCCTTCGGGTGCTCCGGCACGAGCGAAATATGGTCAATGCGGCAGTCCTGCTGCTTTTTCGCGTTGAAGATGTGCGATTCGCCCACGACGCGCGCGCCGTTTTCAAACACGGCCTCGAGCTGTACATCCGCGTTCGTCACCGGCAGCACGCGGCCCGAGATTGCCAATACCTGTCCCATCATGGCGACGGCCTCTTCCTCGGTGATCATGCCTTCGTCGACGAGATCGCAGGCGATCTTCATCGCGGCGGCAGCGGTACGCTTGCCGTTGCGGGTCTGGAGCATGTAGAGGTGCTTGTCCTCGATGGTGAACTCCATGTCCTGCATGTC
>LVVU01000189.1 GCA_006954465.1 Candidatus Methanoprimaticola hominis | reverse complement strand
TGGAGGCGGGATTGCCACTAACATACCCTGTTGATGTCACAGCCCAACCAATCGCTTTCCAGCCAGTTCTGTCGTTGTGTTTCAGGCTGACTTGAGTATGGGATACGAAGAATGTGGATTCGTTCACCTTATCGAAACTATCGCCGATCACCTCTACGTTCTCTGCATCGCCCAACACTTCCACGATGTATCCGAAATCGATCTGAGTCCTTCCTTGGATTACAAATTGGGGATTGATTCCCGCGGTCTCCATACAGCCATCGACGGTGATCTTGCATCCATGGTTTCCGTTGATAGAGGCGACGGTGATTGTCGATCCAGATTTGGCGTATTCTGGATAATCAAACAGGTTTCTGCTCCATTCTGCTGTATGCAGGGAGTACAGCTCCAGGGTCGGATCTTTGTAGTTCTCGATCCCTATGAAACGTTCGATGTCCAGCCATCCGGAACCGGTCTGGATCTGCAGAGTGTAGTTCCCTCTGAGGGATCCCGCCTCGAAGGTCCCGTTCCCGACATGCTTGAGCTCGTATTCCTCGGTGCCGTTCTTCAGAACGAGTCTGGTTGTATCGGGAGCGACGACACCGTCGATCAGCAGATTCAGCCTGAATGCCGTGTACAGGATGTACATCCTGCAGTCGCCGTGGACGATGAGGAACGTCTCTCCATTCTCGGTCACGAGCTCTCCGTTCCCCTTGATATTCCATGTACAGGCGCTCTCTCCGTACGACAGTTTGATCTTGTCCATGTAGTGGACGGTGCCGCCGTTGGACAGATTGTATCCATTGAAGGTACCGTTGACAGGGTGGGCCCCGATCTTTCCGGTCATGGTCTGGTCCACGACCAGATTGTACCTCTGGTGTTCGAAGACCGGGTAGAGGATGAGCCTCTTGTCCGAGAGGGTTCCAGCGGTTTCCTGGGTTATCTCGTACCGCTTGCCGACGTAGTAATGGTTGGAGTTCGGAGCGTCATCGGGGCTGTCGGTCCAGTATCTCAGATGATAGCCCTTGAAATCGATGTTGACCGGTGCGAATGCGTAGACGCCTTTCTCTTGGAAAACGACCATCGTCTGAGGTGCATGGACGATCGGGGTCGCGTTGTAGTTGTAGTTCTTGTATGTTCCGAAATCATTCGGAACGGTCGTATTATCGAACACGACCTCGATGGCGTTGTCCGTGAACTCCGCCTTCAGAGTGTGCGACTCGGAGGTCTTGGTGATGTTGTCGCCGAACACGGGTTCGTTGCCGTAGACCCATCTGATGAAGGTCTGAGCATTCCCGCCCAGCTCTTTTGCGCGGGCGGTCACCTTCTCCCAGGAATCCACCTGCGTATCGTTTATCTGGACCTGCGAATACATCTCGCCGTAATGCAGGGTTCCTTTGAATTCGGTTGTATTGTTTTCGTGGACGATCTGGAATGTGATCTCGATCTTCTTTCCGTACCATTCTGCGACGAACTTCATGCCGGAGTGGATCCTCTCTTCGGTGGTCGTTCCCGTGAACCACTCCTTATCCGAGCCGTCCGTCCAGCATTTGAACGTGTAATTGTCGCGAGTCGGCGTTCCCGGTGATTTGAGGATGCCGTAGAGCCTTCCATCATCGAGATCGAAGGTGCCGTCAGCCTTCACGGCGAACGGTACGAAGGGGTTCTCCTGCGTGCCGTCTCCGTTGTCGAATGTCGCCATGAATCCCTGGCGTGCGTAGACGGTCAGGACGTTGCCTGTTCCATTCCCGGATTTCGTTCCATGGATGGGGGCGTTGAGGTCGAAGGGGACCCTGTAGCCGGTATCGGGGTACCAGCCGGTGAAGTATCCGGGTTGTGGGATCGAGTCGGTGGGGATGACGTCTCCCTGGTATGCCTGGATCGAGTCGGTCTTCTTCACCCAGGTCGTCTTGCCGTTGGAGACGAAGAACATCCAGTAGACGAATTGGACCTCGCAGGTCTCCGTGGCTTTGAATTCCAGTTTGAGGGTGACCTCCTTCTCGGTGTTGTCCTCGAACTGCACGACGACCTTGACCTCCACCGATCCCGAGGGGATGTCCGAAAGTCCCGATGCCGAGAGCAGCAGCGTGGCGGAGAACGAACCGGAGAGTTCGCCCAGCAGGTAACGTTCGTTGAACGAGGAGAGATTCAGGGAATCGGCGAGAGGGGTGACCCACCCTTCGGTGTTCTCGTCGTTGATCTTCGGGGTGATGGTGATGCCGTCGACGGGAGTCATGTCTTTCCAGTCGACCTTCTCCACCCAGATCTTCGCTCCGCCGTGTCCCTTGTTGATGACGATGTTGGTGTTCCCGGAGCCGCCCTGGATGTCGATGGTGCTCTGGTACTCCGAACTGATGCCCGGAGACTGCGCGTGGATGGCGATCTTCAGATACACCGGGTTCATGGGCGCGTTGCTGTTGGAAGACTCCCAGAACAGGACAGTGATCTCCGCGACCTTGCCTGTGTATGTAATCTGGGAGGAGGTCGTCAGAGTGTACTCGAGGCGGTCCCCGACGAGAGCGAATGTTCCGCTGGCATGGGTTATGCCGGAATGGAGGGGAAGGGATCCGACCGTCGTTCCGTCGACGACGGATCTGAACGAACCGATGCCGATCCTGTATTGGTTGGGGTTGTCCTCGAACTCCCCTACGAGGTTGAATGCGTTGTGGTTGTAGATCCTGACCTCGTAACCGTGGAACAGGAGCTTGGAGGACGTCGACATCCTGGGGATCGCGAGGCTGCCGGTCTTCGTGCTGGTCGTCTCGTTGTCCTTGGTCTGTCCGTCGGCGATGATCGAGTCGGTCTGGGTGATGCCGCCCTTCATGAACCAGCACCTGTACCTGTCGCCGTTGTGATTGGGCAGATCGAAGTCGACGGCGTCCATCTTCTCGAAGATCCCGTTCTCGATCGTGACGAAACCTCCGGCGGATTTGGTGGAGCCGTAGATGTAGATCCCGTCGTTCTCGGTATTCACATCGGTCTGGACGACCGTGTAGCCGGTGACGAGGCCGTAGGCGTTGTTGTAGAATACGGAGGCGATGTGACCGTCGCAGATGACGATCTTGTTGGAAGGGGCGGATACGTCGGAAGGGATCCCGTCGGATACGCAACTGGTGAGGGAGCCGATGTTCACGGCGCTGACTCTGAGCTCCAGGGCGGTCCCGGCGACCAGGGTCAGATTGTGGATGTTTCTTAGGGTCTGTAGAAAAATAAAATTCAAGATTATTCCCTCGGCATGATCGTGTAGTTCCAATCCCCCCTCCATTCAGAGGGGATGATATTGATGGTTT
>LVVU01000188.1 GCA_006954465.1 Candidatus Methanoprimaticola hominis | reverse complement strand
GAGAGAAGTGTCTTGAAAATCGGCAGAAATCGGTAGATGGTATCGATTTCAAGGGTGTAGAAGGTCGTTGCTATAGTACGTCAGACAGTGATTCCTTTAAATCATCAGTTCGCTGATATTGCTCGGCTTTCTCTGGGTCCTTAGCATCTTTTTGGCGTCTTTTCTCGTGGTGGCAGCGCCTTCTAATTGACTGGATGCGATGGCCTCTTCCATCAGGGAGCTGATTACGTATTTCTTTACGTTTTTCTCACCTGGATTCTCCATAGTAACATAGCCCGCCGAGTCCATATCGATGTGGTGTAGCATTTCTAGAAAACTGGATAGGAGGCTATACTTCAGCTTCAGACCACAGATGTCGATCGACATCAGATTGTTGCTACGGAGTAGCTTCATAACGGCCCACGTTCCTAGGGCCTTATCTGCATCGACTCTGTATCTGATTTCGTCCCAATGCAGATATCTCTCATTCCATTCTTTTATCGCAATCATCTGTTGCGAATCCGAGAGAATCGAGGAAATCTCAGTTTGATCCAGATTACTGACATCTGGAACCTTGTCGATCTTTTTCACAAGTTATGATGGTGCCACAAGTATTTAAAGAAAAGTCAATTTGACTTTTGTTGACTTTTATTGACTTTTTGATTTGCCCTTCGTCTTTATAAGGGATACGGGCTTGAACAGTCATGGATCTCGTATCCGTCGTTCTCATCGGCATAGGCCTGGCGATGGATGCCTTCGCGGTATCGATCTGCAAGGGCCTGGCTATGAAGAAGCCGACCATCAGGGTCATCATCATCGTCGGTCTCTGGTTCGGAGTCTTCCAGATGCTGATGCCGATCATCGGATACCATCTCGGGGATGCGATGTACGATCTCATCTCCGACTACGACCATTGGATCGCATTCGCTCTTCTGGCTATAATCGGTGTCAACATGATCCGCGAGGGTCTTTCCGACGAGGACGAGGGCATCGATGCCGGCATAGGCGTGAAGGTCATGCTCCTCCTGGCGATAGCCACGAGCATCGATGCGCTCGCCGTGGGGATCTCTCTCGCCATGACGGAGTCCTCGATCCTCGAGCCCGCTCTGATCATCGGTATCATCACTTTCGCTATCAGTGCCGCGGGCGTGAAGATCGGAAGCGTCTTCGGAGACCGCTTCGGCTCCAAGGCGGAGATCGCGGGAGGGATCATCCTCATCTGCATCGGTCTGAAGATCATCCTGGAGTCCTACGGGCTGATCTGAAGGAAAAACGACGACCCGCAGGAGCGGGCCGTCGGGTAGAAAGGGGATTTTCACCCGGTCTTCTCTTTGGAAGGCTGCTCCTCGGCGGGTGTCGGGGGCTCGTCGGGAGACTCGATGAGCAGGCACTTGTCGACGTAGGCAGCAACGACATCGTCTATGCTGACCGTCTCGGACTCATCCTTCTTGCGGATGAGGTCCAGCAGGCTCTTCTTGGCTCCGATCATGCTGTCGAGAAGGGGTTCGGTGTTCTCCTTGAGGGATTTGTCGTCCCAACGGTCGAAGATCCTGATCCTGTCCTCATCCGTCATCTGGGAGATGTGCTTGTTGAGGTCGATGCGGATCAGGTCGTAGACGTGGGCGACCTCGTTGTCGTCCTCCTCGTAGGTCTCGGGGTTGTAGCCGATGTATGCGAGGTATTCGTCGATGATCCTCGAGAGGCACCACAGGTTGCGGTGGTACGCGATCACTCTGCGGAAGAGCAGCGGGATGATATCCTTGAGGTAGGCCTCCTCGCCCTCTCCGTCCATGCCGTTCACCTTGTCCATGCAGTCGCAGTAGACGGTGTAGTAGACCAGGGCCTTGGTGGACATCCCGGTGCAGGCATCTATGTCGTCCGTGAGTTTATCGATATGAGCCAGAACGTTGAATTCGATGTACTCCCTCTCTTTGTAGAGGATCATATCGCAGATCGCTTTCGACATGAGGCATACGTAGGCATCGAGATTCACGTTGTTGGAGAGCATCTCGAGGCCCTTGCGCCAGTCGGCGATGGCCTTACCGTCCTCGCCGATCATCTCGTAGACGAAGCCTCTCACGAAGAAGCAGTCGTAGTCGTTGCTTTCCGTGGTTTCGATGAGGTCCTCAGCGATATCCATGGCCTTCTTCTCGTTCTTGTCATCCATAGCTGCGAAGACCTCCTTGAAGCGGTCCTCTAGTTCGCCGGGACGGATGAACGCGGTGACATCCTTGCGGTCGGTGTAGATGAACTTGCCGCAACTCTGGCACACGTACTTCTTCGGGTCGCTGGAATCGACTGCCCTGCCACAGTAGGGACAGGACATCAATACGAAATCCATGGAAGGTAAAGAAATGCTGTTGGTATAAGATGGTTGTCCAAAATCGTAGATGGAATCGGAGATTAGTTCATGTCCCACATTAACAAGTAAGCCCGTCCTTCGGAATCGCACGGTTCGGGCCCGATATGCTAGGTTCCCTCTCTCTAACTCGTCTCAGCATCCCGTATCATCCGATATGATTCTTCTCCGGAAAAGTAACACTCCGCCCGGATCCCGGTAATACGAATCCGGTCTCGATGGCATACGGTGCTATGGATCCGGAGCCGGTGCGACCCCGGTTGCACGAAATCCCATCCGGTATGCATCCGTTCCGATCGACGAGAAAGGGCTTAAATCGGCTTAATGCGAGGATACGTATCCGATAGAATGAGCAGGTTCGACGACCTCTTCGACAGGGATGAAGCGATCTCGTTGTTACGCCTGATGGTGTCGGGCGTATCCCTCGTCGCTTCCTTCCTGGTGGGAGACGACCTCCCGATCGACCCCGCATGGGTCGCCATAGTGCTGTGCGGAGCCCCCATCCTCTGGGATGCGGCCACGGGCCTGGTCCTCAGGCACGACATCAAGGCGGATGTGCTCGTAGCCATCGCGATAATAGCGTCCCTGGCTCTCGGCGAATGGTTCGCTGCGGGAGAGGTCGCCCTGATCATGGAGATCGGAGGCTTCCTGGAGGACTTCTCATCCGGAAGAGCCAGGAGGGGTATAGAAGCCCTTTCGGACATGTCGCCCCGCACAGGGCGCGTCGTGGATCATGACGGTGTCTCCGAGGTTCCCGTGGAGGAGATCGGCATAGGACAGACCGTCAGGGTCCTGCCCGGGGAGGCCGTCCCCGTCGACGGGAGGGGGGTCTCGGGGGAGACATCGATCGATCAGTCGGTCATAACCGGCGAATCGATGCCCGTCGACAAGGCTCCCGGGGACGAGGTGTTCAGCGGGACATGGGCGCTTTCGATATGCTCGTCGAGAAGACCTCAGGGGAATCGTCGTTCCAGAGGCTGGTGGGCATGGTCGAGTCCGTCGATGCGGACAAGACCCGCATGGTGAGAATCGCCGACAGGTGGGCAACCCGGCTCGTGGCACTGGTGCTGGCACTCGCTCTTGCCACCTATATCGCCACAGGAGACGTCTATCGCGCGGTGACAGTCATGATCGTGTTCTGTCCGTGCGCATTCATCCTGGCGACCCCCACAGCAGTCGTGGCGGCCATAGGCAAACTCGCGAAGCGCGGGGACGGGGATGCATTGGAGAGGATGTCGCAGGTCGATACCGTGGCATTCGACAAGACTGGCACGGTAACCGAAGGGAGGCCGAAGGTGGTATGGTCGGACGGTTCGGACCGTGTCCTGAGCGCGGCTGCATCGGCGGAGTCCATGTCCGAGCATCCTTTCGCCAAGGCCCTGGTGGCCTACGCCCGTTCCAAGGATGTCGAGGTATCTGCGCCGGGATCCTTCAGGATGACGGTCGGACGCGGGGTCGAGGCATCCGTCGACGGGGAATCGGTATCGATAGGCAGTCTGAGGATGATGAAGGAGGCGGGAATCGCGATCCCGGAGGACGTGCTGCTCCGTTCCCAAGGCATCCACGACGAGGGAGGAACGGTCGTGTTCGTCTCCATCGACGGCGGCTACGCCGGTTGCTTCGCATTCTCCGATACGATCCGCGGGACATCAGAGGAGACGGTGTCCGAGCTGAGGTCCATGGGCGTGGGATCCATCTTACTCACAGGGGACAACTCCCGTGCGGCATCCCGCATCGCCGCCGAGGCGGGGATCGGGGATGTGAAGGCGGAATGCAGGCCCGAGGACAAGATGGCCGAGATAGATCTCCTTCAATCCGAGGGCCGCAGGGTCTGCATGGTTGGGGACGGCGTGAACGACGCCCCCGCTCTGAAGAAGGCATGGGTCGGGATCGCCATGGGGGCCACGGGCAGCGACATGGCCGCCGAGGCCTCCGATATCGTCCTGGTGAAGGACGGGTTGGATGCGATCCCCCATCTCGCGGGGATCTCCCGCAGGATGATGGCCAAGGTCCGTCTGAACATCGGTTTCTCGCTCTGCTGGAACGCGCTCGCGGTGGCCATGTCCATGGCCGCGCTGCTCACCCCGGTCACGGGAGCGTTGGTGCACAACATCGGCTCGGTGTTCGTGGTGGTGAATTCGGCCCTGCTCCTCTTCTACGGGGGCAGGGCCGGAAGGTGAGAAAACGGGCGTTCTCAGTAGCGGCGCCTGTCGGGGCGTCCGCCGCGTCCCTTCCCTCCGGATCTTCCTCCGGAGGACTTCTTCTGGTATCCGTCGTCGATGAAGATGGACTCGAAGGTCTCCATGTCGCCCTTCTTCTCGAACTGGGATTGGACGTACTGCTTGGCGGCCTCGTCCTCGCAGACCTTCGCCAGCCACTTGTAGGACGGAAGAGCGGGATCGCCCTCCATCGCGAAGTACAGCTTGGCGGATTCCAGGTCGGAACCGACGTCGTGCAGGGCGTAGACCAGGAGCTTGGTGTGGCGCTCCTCGTCGGCCACCATGGCCTCGATGGCCTTCCTGCACTCCTCCATGCCCTTGCGATAGTTCCTCTTGAGCCAATCGATCTCCCTCTCGCGGTTCATCAGCTTCCCGACCGCGACGACCTTCTCGGGGTCGAGGGAGCAGTACTGGTCGAGGGCGGAGGTGTCCTCGCCGTCGAACATGCGGACGAGCCCTTCGGCGTCGCCCTTCCTGAGGTAGACGGTCTCGAACGCCTTCCTGACCATGGGCTTGCTCTGCACGGGGCGGAGCTCCTCCACGGCCTCCTCCGATCCGGCTACGGCCGCGTTGATCATCGATTGGATCCAGTCCCCGTCGTCGGCCTGGAGCTTCTTGGCCCTCAGGAACGTCCCGAAGGCGGATTCGAATCTCAGCTCCGATCCCAGGGAGACGATGAGGGCGGGATACCTCTGGAAGTTGATCCTGAGGTACTCCTCCGGGTCCTCCGATCTGACGCATCCCAGGAGGAATTCGGCCTCCGGGAAGTTCTTGGTGAGCTCCTCCAGCCTCGAGACGGCCTTCTCGTCCCCGGCGTAGGCCTTGAGGAACTCGGTGCGGACGGACTGCTTGAGCTTCTTGTTCTGCTCGATCCTGGCGAGGCCCTTCTCGGCGGCCTTGGAGTCCTTCCTCCTCTTGAGGTAGGTGAGCCCGTCGATGACCTTGGCCTCCTCGACGTAGGCGTTGGCGATGAAGTCCTGTATCATGGGGTCGTCGCCCTCGATCTCGCCCAGGCGGATCCTGCAGTACTGCGCATGGCAGCTGCCCTTCTCGTACTCGGAGTCGAGGAGGGACCTGTCGCAGTCCTCCCCGATGGACAGCAGGAGGTACTCGAGCTCGACGATGGCGTCGACGGAGCACATCATCTCGGCCCTCTCCTTGTAGGCGGCCAGCTCGTCCCAGTTGGCGTTCCTGAGCATCTTGAGGGCGTTGCTCTCGCAGCCCTTGCTCATCCTGACGGCTCCGTTGAGGTACAGGATCATCGCGAGGTCGGTCCTGCCGTTCACCTCGCAGTCTATGCCCTTGAAGAGGATCTTCTGAGGGTCGGAGGGGATGGTCAGCTTCTCGGGGACGGGCTCCTCGTCGCGGTACTCCTCGCGGGGCCTGTACTCCTTCCTGCGGTAGTCCTTCCTGTCGTCTCTCGGACGGTCGTCGCGGGGCCTGTAGCCGGAGGAACCGCGGTCCTGGCGGGGCTTGTAGTCCTTCCTGTAGCCTCTGGATCTGTCGTCCCTGTCCTTGCGGTCGCCGTCGCGGGGTCTGCGGTCGTCCCTGGG
>LVVU01000187.1:447-3736 GCA_006954465.1 Candidatus Methanoprimaticola hominis | reverse complement strand
CCTCCCATGCAGACGAGCGCCACCCTGGCGCCCTTCCCTTCGACGATCGAGTTGGTGGCCAGGGTCGATGAGAGGGATACGACTCCGACCTGCTTCAGGAGACCGGGGTCCATCTTGCCTATGGCCTCCCTGATCCCTATGCAGAGGTCCTCGCGGGTCGTCGGCGCCTTCGCCTTACATAGGACCTCCGTCCCGTCCAGATCCATTATGACGGCATCGGTGAAGGTGCCGCCCGTATCCAATCCCAAACCTACCCTCATGAAAGCCCTCCTTTCAAACACGACGCAGGACCGCGGATGATGCGTTCCAGCGCCCTCCAGCGGTTGTTACGACGTGCTGGAGGAAAAAACGAACGGTCGGAATCGGGTGCTGGCGACCGATTGTTTCCTCTACCAGCAGAGCAATCGACCGTGCATGACCGAGAAGAAGGACGTCGTCACCGACGAGCGCATGGAGAGGTACCTCGACATAACCGCGAGGGCTCTTGCCAAGATCGAGATCGCGGCGCCTGAGAAATCATACAACAGACGCCTCGCGGACAGCTTCCTCGAGATGGCGAACTGCTACTACGCCGATGCCAAGCACTTCAAGGAGTGCGGGGACTATGTCACGGCCTTCGCTGCCGTGAACTACGCCCATGCATGGCTCGACTGCGGCGCCCGCATCGGACTCTTCGACGTGGGCGGCGATGATGTACTGTTCACCCTGTACGAGTGATCGCCGGCGCCCGCGGTTGACGATTATCTCCTTGGCGCTGGAGGAGCAGGCGAACGTGCGGGCATGACCCCTTCCCAGAAGGGCCCACACGGCCTCCTCCGGAGCGTCGGTGAAGACGCTGTTCCCGAGCATGCACATGCCCGCGTTGAAGCCCTTGGAGTTCAGACCGGATATGACCCTCCTGATCGCGGGACTCTCCAGTCCCGACTCGGAGGAGAACCTGTTCGACATAGCGAACAGGTTGTCGTAGGTCGGATCTTCCAGGAACCCCTCCAACGTCGAGGCGGACGCCTCGTGGATGACATCCACCTTGCGGGTGTTTCCGATGACGGAATCGGTCTCCATCTTCGGACCGAGGACCACCAGGGTCAGCCGGGGGAACGAGAAGTCCGCGCTCACGACGGTACCGTGAGGCGGGAATCCCGCCACCATCCTGATCGGCACGTCCCTTCCTGCCACTATGGCGCTGACGTCGCCGAGTCCTCCTCCGCACATGACCTCGGCGGCATGGGCCGCCGCGAATGCACGGGTGCGCGACTGTCCGGTCATCTCCGCGATGCACAGCGACGCGGCTATCGCACCGGATGCGCTCATGCCGAATCCCTGGCTCACGGGGAGGTCGTTCTCGATGCGGATATCGAGCCCCATCCCGGGCGCCAGATCCTCCGCGGCCTTCCTTGTGACGTGCGCAATGGATTGGAGGCCGTCCAACCAGATGTTGACCGTGCTGTCGTCCCTGGGCTCGACGGTCGCCCTGGAACCCAGATTCAGACGGATCCCGACCCCCCGGGATCCGGAGCACATGACGTCGTAGGACGAGATCGGCTGGAAGATGCACGATACGTGCCCGGGACAGAATGCCGTGACCATGTTCAGAGCTTCTTCATGCAGAAGTCGAGAATCGCGTCCGAGATCTCGGCCTTGGTTCCGGTAATCGCCTTGGCATCGTCCTTCGTCACCAGGATGGAGGACGAGGTCGTCCTGCCGACCGCATCGATGTCGTTGGCCACCACAGCGGTGAGGTCGTACTTGTCCAGGCGGGACCTGGCCCGATCGGTGAGCTGCTGCTCGGAGAGACCGGACTCGGCCTTGAATCCGACCACCAGCGGGCACTTCTCGCGGATGAGCGGAAGAACCTTGGGGACGGGGTTGAGATCGAGCTCGAACCCGCTGTCGCTGGAGATCTTGCCCTCGGCGGCCTCCTTGGGGGAGAAGTCCGCGAGCGCCGCGGGCACCAGGACCGCGCCGTGATCGATGTCGTCCATCATCCCCACGAGATCCTCGACGGTCGCGAAGCGACGGGTGGGGATGTAATCGGGCAGAGGGACACTGCATCCGCCCATCCACATCTCGACGTCCGCACCCCTCTCGAAGGCGCGTTTGGCCAGTTCCACGGCCATGGTCCCGGAGGAACGGTTGGTGATGATCCTCATGGAATCTATGGGCTCCTCGCTCCTGCCTCCGATGACCAGCAGGCGCTTGCCCTGGAGGTAGTTCCTCGAGAGCATCTTGAACACCCATGCGACGACCTCCTCCCTGGAAGCGACCTTGGCCCTCGGTCCGTCTATGCGGGGACCGATGAATCTGACGCCCCAGGAATCGAGCTTCTCCAGATTCGCCTTCACGGCAGGGTTCCTGTACATCGAATCGTGCATCGCGGGGGCGATGGCGACCGGGATCCCGGATCCCAGGGCGACGGTGGCGAACGAGTTCACCGGCGTGTCGTCGATGCCGTTGGCGATCTTGGACACGGTGTTGGCCGTGGCAGGATAGATCAGAAGAAGATCCGCCGAACGGGCGGCCATCATGGTGACGTGCTCGGTCCCGCCCGTCAGATCCGTGACGGGCTTGTGCCCGCAGGCGAACTCCAGCGAATCGGGGGTGACCAGCTTCTGGGCCTCCCTCGTCATGACGACCCGGACGTCGGCGCCGTGCCTTATGAGCTCTCTGATGGTCCCGAAGCACTCCACCGCGGCGATGCTGCCGGTGATGCCGACGACCACGGTCTTGCCCCTGAGTTTGGTGCTCTTCTCGCAATAGATCTCCTCCGACGGATGCATTCACAGAACCTCCTTGACAATCCTCAGGACGTCTTCCGCCACGTCCTCTGCGGAGCGTGAGGCGTCCACCACCTCGTATCCGTACTCCCCGGCCAGGGCCAGATAGGCCTTCCTGACCTGCTCCTGGAAGCACAGCTTCTCGAATTTGCTCTCCTCCTCGCCGCGGACCCCCACGCGTCCCATGGACGCGTTCGGATCCATATCGAGGAGGATCACCTTGTCGGGCACCCCGACGAAGGGCTCGCAGAGCCCTTTGAGCCAGCCCATGTCGGCGGAATCGCCGTCGAGCTTGGCAGATTGATACGCCAATGTGGAAGCGTAATAGCGGTCGCAGAGCACGACCCTCCCCTCCGACACGGCCTTCGCGATGGATGCCGTATGCTCGTAACGATCGGCGGTGAACAGGAGGGACTCCGCCCTCTGCGATATGCGCCCCGCCGAACCCGAGCGGATGAACGCCCCGATCCCGTCATGAGTGGGCTCCGCGGTGACCTCCACGTCGTAACCCTCTC
>LVVU01000187.1:0-436 GCA_006954465.1 Candidatus Methanoprimaticola hominis | reverse complement strand
ACTCCGCGACGGACCTGCAGACCGTGGTCTTCCCCGAACCGTCTATGCCCTCGATGACGATGAATGCGCCCATCCCGTCTCCGTAGGCCCTCTCCGTTAAGGTATTTTGTGCGCGCGTCGACAGCAGCGATACCACGGAATCCAGGGACTCCACGTCCTTGCAGAACGGGCGGCACAGGGCGGACAGGTCGCGCCTCACGGAGCCGTCCCACCTGACCCCGAGGGAATCCAGGTTGTCGGCGAGCGTCCCCGCGAGATTGCCGCCTCTTCCATCCCAGTCGGTCATGATGACCGCCGGACGCTTCCTCCTCCATGCGTACTCGGCCGCCCTGACGGGGCCTCCGCCGCTCTGGACGCAGAACATGTCGCCGGTCACACCGACAGCTTCCAGAGCAGAGACGTCCTTCGATCCCTCCACCAGGATCACGTGGTCGGA